>NZ_JBZAYE010000823.1:0-2753 GCF_058244205.1 Variovorax sp. 20P10.2.4 | reverse complement strand
CCAGCGCACTGGCATCGCCGCCGAGCGCCGTCGAGTTCGAGAAGCTCGCGGTCGCGCCGCTGCCGATCGCGGTGGCGCCATGGTTGACCGCCCCGCCGCTGGAGGTGAAGGCGCTGGCGCCGCGGCCGATGGCCACCGAGCCCCCCGAGGTGCCGTCCGCCACCGCCGAGGCACCGACGGCCACGCCGTCGTTCGCCTTGGCCGCGGCGCCCACGCCCGCGGCCAGCGCGTTGGTTCCGGTCGCGCCCTTGTTGTCGTAGTTGTCGCCCGGCGTGCCGTTGTCGTTCACGCTGTAGTAGTGCGTCTGCGCGGCCTTGAGCTGGCTCACGTTCACGGCGTCGGTGTCCGCGCCGCCGGCGGCCACGTTGGTGAGGCGCCGCTCCGCGCCCGAGGCGCCGACGCTCACCACGTTGCTGCCAGTGGCCGTGCCGGCCACGGCGGCCCCATTGGGCGCATACGACGCCACGGTCGCCGCGCTCACCGTGCTGCCGTTGCCGATGCCCACCGCGCCATCCAGACCCGCGGCGATGGCCACGTTGTTGCCTACCGCGAAGGCGTTGTTGGCCGCGATGTCGTTGTTGTTGCCCACCGCATAGCTGCCCGATCCGCTGACGATGTTCGGGTCGCCGATGGCACCGCTGTTGTCGCCGCTGACGATGTTGCCGGTGCCGATGCTGATGCTGCTCGCGCCGAGGGCCTGCGCGCCGGTGCCGATGGCAATGGCGTCCGTCCTGCCGCTCGCACCGGCGATGGCGCGCTTGCCCAGCGCGATCGAACGGTCCGAGTCGGTGATGGCATGGTTGCCGACGGCCACGGTGTCGTTCAGCACGGTGCGCGGCGGCGTGCCCGCCACCTTGTTGCCGTTGCGGTCGGTGAGCAGGCCCGTCTTGGTGTCGATGAAGTAGCCGGTGCCGGCCGAGGTACCGACCGCGACGTTGTTGTCGCCCTGGAGCGCGAAGCCGGCCGCGCTGCCGGCGACATGGTTGTCGCTGCCTTGCAGGTTCATTCCCGCGAAGGTGCCGACGGCGACGTTGCGGTCCCCCTGGGTCGACAGGCCGGCGGAGGTCCCGACGATGGTGTTGTAGTCCCCCGCCAGCTTGTAGCCGGACGTGGTGCCCAACGTCGCGTTGTAGTTTCCGGTCGCGCCAAGGCCCGCGCTGCTGCCGACGTAGGTGTTGGACGCGCCCTTGGAAGCCGCGCCGGCACTCGTACCGACATAGGTGGCATAGTCGCCGCCGGTCACGCCATTGCCGGCGTTCCCGCCGATGGCCGTGGTCTGCTGGCCCCGCGCCTGCGAAGAATTGCCCACGGCCACGCCGCCGCCGCCCGAGGCCACGGACGAAACGCCGACGGCCACCGACTGGTCCGCCGTCGCCGCGGCATTCACGCCCGCCGCCAGGCTGTTGATGCCCGTGGCCCCGCTGTTGTCGTGGTTGCCCTGGGGCGTGCCGTTGTCGTTCACGCTGTAGTAGTGCGTCTGCGCCGCCTTGAGCTGGCTCACGTTCACCGCGTCGGTGTCGTCCGCGCCCGCCGCGAGGTTGGTGATGCGGCGCTCCTTGCCCGCGCTGCCCACCGACACCTCGCCCACCGGCGCGCTGCCGGCCACCGCGGCGCCATCGGGCGCATAGGCGTTCTTCAGCGCCAGCGCGGCCGCATCCTGCGTCGCCTGCGATCCGGCGCCCAGCGCCACGCCGTCGGCCGCGCTGGCCTGGGCCTCGCGGCCCACCGCGACCGCGCCGTCCTTGCCGGCCACGGCGCTGCTGCCGATGCTCACCGTGTCGCTGGCCTCGACGTTGACGCCCGCCATGCTGCCCAGGGCCACGTTGTTGTCGCCCTGGGTGCCCAAGCCCGCGTAGAAGCCGGCGGACAGGTTGGCGTTGCCCTTGATGTCGGTGCCCGCATAGTGGCCCTGGGCCGCGTTGTACGAGCCCTCGGTGCGCGTGCCCGCGCCCTCGCCCACGCCGAGGTTGAAGTCGCCGGCCACGCCGTTGCCCGCATTGCCGCCCAATGCGACGTTGCTGGTGCCGGTCACGTTCTGTCCGGCCTTGGTGCCGAAGGCGGCGTTGTAGGCACCGCTCGAGCCCCGGCCCGCGTTCGGGCCCACGCTGAGGCTCTCCTCGCCGTTGGCCTGCGCGCCCGGGCCCATGGCCACGGCCTCGAGGCCACTGGCCTCGGCACCCTTGCCTACCGCGATCGCGCGGTCCTTCGAGGCATAGGCGAGGTTGCCGATCGAGACCGTGTCGTTCGCCTTCGTGGCCGCCGGCTGTCCCGCCAGCAGGTTGCCGCTGCGGTCGACATAGCCGCCGCGGTCCAGGTCGAGCATCGCCGCCGTGCCGGCGCCCCTGCCGATGGAGACGTTGTTGTCGCCATCGACCACGCCGCCCGCGCCCTGCCCCACGCCGACATTGCCGCTGCCCTTCACGAGGCTCACGGCCCCCGTGCCGAGCGCGGCGTTGTCGGTCCCCGTCACCACGCTGCCGGCCACCGTGCCGACACCGACGTTGCGATTGCCCTGCACGCCGTTGCCCGCGCTGCTGCCCAGGCCCAGGTTGTCGTTGCCGTCGATGCTGTCGCCCGCGTTGTTGCCGACCGCTACGTTGCGCGCGCCCTTGGCGCCGGTCCCCGAGTCGTTGCCCACGAAGGTGTTGCGGTCGCCCTGGACATCGACCCCGGCCGAGGTGCCGAGGCTGGTGTTGGCCTCTCCCGTGACGCCCGTGCCGGCGCCGCTGCCGAAGGCCGCGTTCTCGCTGCCC
>NZ_JBZAYE010000822.1:0-2759 GCF_058244205.1 Variovorax sp. 20P10.2.4 | reverse complement strand
CGCTGCTCGACCAGGAGATCGCGCCATGAACGTGTCCGCCCGCCACCTGCTGCTGGTCCACGGCCCGGCGCGCATCGTCGAGTGGACCCATCCGCTGACCGATGCCCGCGAGGCCACCGACGTGGTCGGCGCCTGCTTCGAGCACGACACCGACCGCGTGCTGCTCGACGAGGCCGTGCTGCCGCCGGCCTTCTTCGCGCTGCGCACCCGCTTCGCGGGCGAATTCCTCGAGAAGCTGCAGACCTACCGCCTGCGCGCGGCCGTGGTGGTGTCGCCCGCGGCCGACCATGGCGAGCGCTTCGCCGAGTACCTGCGCGAGGCCCGCCAGGGCCGCTACTGCCGTTTCCTCGACAGCCGCGAGGAGGCGCTGGCCTGGCTGGCCCGCGAATGACCCTCGCGGCGCCGGGCCTCGTCAAGGCGGTGCCATGGGCCCGGCGTTATTCTTCGGCCTCCGCGCGCCCCGGCGGCCGCGACTCCCCATTCCTCGACCAAGGGCGCCCCTCATGACCACCCCCATTCCCGCAACCCTGATCCCCGGCGACGGCATCGGCCCCGAGATCGTCGACGCCACGCTGGCCGCGCTCGACGCGTTGAAGGCGCCCTTCGAATGGGACCGCCAGATCGCCGGCCTGGGCGGCGTCAAGGCCTCGGGCGATCCGCTGCCCGCGGCCACGCTCGACAGCATCCGCCGCACCCGGCTCGCGCTCAAGGGCCCGCTCGAGACGCCCTCGGGCGGCGGCTACCGCTCGTCGAACGTGCGGCTGCGCGAGGAGTTCGAGCTCTACGCCAACCTGCGCCCGGCGCGCACCATCATCCCGGGCGGGCGCTTCGACAAGATCGACCTGATGGTGGTGCGCGAGAACCTCGAGGGCCTGTACATCGGCCACGAGCACTACGTGCCGATCGACGGCGACCCGCATGCCGTGGCCATGGCCACCGGCATCAACACGCGCCAGGGCAGCCGCCGCATCCTCGAGTACGCGTTCCAGACCGCCGTGGCCACCGGCCGCAAGAAGGTCACGATCGTGCACAAGGCCAACATCATGAAGGCGCTCACGGGCATCTTCCTCGAGACCGGCCTGGACCTCTACGAGAAGAAGTACAAGGGCCAGTTCGAGCTCGACACGGTCATCATCGACGCCTGCGCGATGAAGCTGGTGCTCAACCCCTGGCAGTTCGACATGCTGGTCACCACCAACCTGTTCGGCGACATCCTGTCGGACCTGGTGGCGGGCCTGGTCGGCGGCCTGGGCATGGCGCCCGGCGCCAACATCGGCACCAATGCCGCGATCTTCGAAGCGGTGCACGGCTCGGCGCCCGACATCGCGGGCAAGGGCATCGCGAACCCGATCGCACTGATGCTCGCGGCCGCGCTGATGCTCGATCACTGCAAGCTGCCCGAGCTCGCCACGCGCCTGCGCCAGGCCATCGACGACACGCTCAACATCGACCAGGTGCGCACCGGCGACCTGGGCGGCAGCGCCGGCACCGAGGCCTTCACGAAGGCGCTGGTGGCGCGCATCCAGAACGCCTGAGGCCGCGCGCGCGGGCCGACGATCCCGATGCCCAGGCGCCTGCTGTGGCTGTCGATGCTGGTGGCGGGGCTCGTGCTGGGCCTGGCCGCGTCGGCGCGCGCCGAGCCGGCGCGCTACACCGTGGTGCGCGTCGACCTGCGCAAGGAGCGGCTCTCGCTGTTCCTCAACGACGACAGCGGCACCGCCTTCAAGCGTTTCGACCGGCTGCAGGCCTGGCTGGCCGAGCGCGGGCGCCGGCTCGACTTCGCGGTGAATGCCGGCATGTACCACGCCGACTTCGCGCCCGTGGGCCTGCTGGTGCGCGAGGGCCGCGAGGAGTCGCCGCTCAACCTCGAGGCCGGCACCGGCAATTTCTTCCTCCAGCCGAACGGCGTGTTCCTGGTGTCGGACGAGGGCCCGCGCGTGATCGAGTCGTCGGAATACCCGGCGCTCGCGCCGCGGCTGCGCGGCCTGTCGATCGCCACCCAGTCGGGCCCGCTGCTGCTGCGCCATGGCGCGGTGCATCGCTCGTTCATCGTCGATTCGCCCTCGCGCAAGATCCGCAACGGCGTCGGCGTGTCGGGTCACACGGCGATCTTCGTGCTCAGCGAGACGCCCGTGAACTTCCACGAGTTCGCGCTCTACTTCCGCGACGTGCTGCACTGCCGCGACGCGCTCTATCTCGACGGCACCGTCTCGGCCCTGCATTCGACCGCGCTCGGGCGCAGCGACTTCGTGCGCGAGCTCGGGCCCATACTCGCGGTCGTTTCGCCCTGAATCCCGTCCCCCTTCGTTTTCCTGCCGAGCCATGACCACTGCGCTGCCCGTCCTGTCCCTTGTCGAAACCCGCGTCCTCGGCGTGCTGGCCGAAAAGCAGCGCACCGTGCCCGACAGCTATCCGCTGACGCTCAACGCGCTGGTGTCGGGCTGCAACCAGAAGACCAGCCGCAACCCGGTGCTCGAGCTCAGCGAGTCGCAGGTGCAGGCCGCGATCGACAGCCTCAAGGGCTACAGCCTGGTGGCCGAGACCAGCGGCGGCCGCGCCTGGCGCTACGAGCACAACATCGACCGCGTGCT
Organism: Variovorax sp. 20P10.2.4; assembly: GCF_058244205.1. Lineage (NCBI taxonomy): Bacteria > Pseudomonadati > Pseudomonadota > Betaproteobacteria > Burkholderiales > Comamonadaceae > Variovorax > Variovorax sp. 20P10.2.4. The sequence goes on along the minus strand of NZ_JBZAYE010000822.1, from coordinate 168 downwards.
GCGCATTCCCTCGCAGTCGGTGATCCTGCTCACGGTGCTGATGCTGCGCGGCCCGCAGACCGCGGGCGAGCTGCGCATCGCCTGCGACCGCATGCACAACTTCGCCGACATCTCCTCGGTCGAGGGCTTCCTCGACGAGCTGTCCGAGCGTTCGGCCGGCGCGCTCGT
>NZ_JBZAYE010000821.1:0-2774 GCF_058244205.1 Variovorax sp. 20P10.2.4 | reverse complement strand
TCGCCGCGCTCGATCGCCAGCGGCTCGGCATTGAAGGCCTCGAGCCATGCGTCGAGCGCGCCATCGGCCGCGCCGCCGAGGTCGGCCGCGCGCCATGTCAGCGGCGGCATCTCGTCGAAGTACTGCTGCCGCGGACCGCGGTAGCCGGGCACCTGCCGGATCGCCGCGCACAGCGCGCCATGGGCGCGCAGCACGCTTTCCACGGCGATGCGCAGGGCCGCGGCATCGATCGTGCCGTCTATGCCCACCGACAGCAGCAGGCGGGTCGCGCCCGCGGGCACGGCCCGTTGCTCGGCGCTCAGCGGGAAGGTGGTGTCGGAGGTGGGGGCGATGGTGCTCGTCACGCTCATGCTCCCTGCTCGTCGGCCAGGCGGGTCTCGGCCGTCGCCGGCGGCGCGCCCTCGAGCGCGGCGCGGTCGAACATCGCGCCCATCGCCACCACGATCTTGCGCGGCCCCTCGTAGGGGTCGCGCGCATGGGCCGCGAGCATGTTGTCGAGCATCACGATGTCGCCCTGCCGCCAGTCGAAGCGCACCGCGCATTCCTCGTAGACGCGGCCCACCACGGCCATGGTCTGGTCCGCGATCGGCGAGCCGTCGCCGTACATCACGTGGCGCGGCAGGCGGTCGATGCCACCCATGGCGAGCAGGTCCTCGCGCACCTGCGGCTCGAGGCAGGCCACGTGGTGCAGCTGGATCTGGTTGAAGAACACCTTCTCGCCGGTGATCGGATGGCGGATCACCGCGGGGCAGCGCGTGCGCGTCTGCAGCGTGTCCTCGTCGAGCCAGCGCCAGGCGATGCCGGCGGCGGCCAGGCGGGCCTCGACCTCCTCGCGGCGATCGGTCTTGTAGAAGTCGCGCCAGCTCACGTCCAGGCCGGGCGTGAAGGTGCGCACGTACAGCAGTTCCTTGCGCTCGAACTCGGCCACCATCTCGGCCGGCAGGCGGCGCAGCATCTCGCGGCAGTCGACGATCGGCGTGGCGCCGCCCACCGGCGAGGGCAGCTCGCAGAAGAACCACTGCTTGCGCGGCCAGCGGTCGAGGTGCGAACTCTCGTTGTGATAGAGGATCATCTGCCGCTCGGGGTACGGTGTGGAGCGGTAGGTCTTCTTGCCGCCCTCCTTCTTCGGCAGGTCGCCATAGCTGCCGTAGAGCTCGGGCTCGATGGCCTCGGCGAAGGCCTCGAAGTCCTGCGGCGTCTTCAGGCCGAAGTCGCGGAACAGCACGCCGCCATGCCTGGCGACCAGCATCTCGATGTAGTCGGCCTGGCTCCGGGCCCAGGCCACGGTGTCGAGGTCGCCGGTGGTGGCCTGCAGCACGATCGGGAATTCCGCGCCGGGCCGCAGGAAGGAGGTCTGGACCACGGGGCGCGCGGCGGCGCGCGGCGCCTCGCGGCCGGCGGCGCCACGGCCGAGCTTGTCCAGCTTGCCGAGCTTGTCCATCTTGCCGGCGGTGCCGGTGGTGCCCGTGGTGACAAGGGGTTTTGCGGTGTTCATGGTGAATCGCTCCTGCATTTGCTTGGGGGCCAGCGCATCGATGGCCTGGCCCGGTGTTGCGACGATCCGCTCCAGCAGCGCATGCCACGAAGCGGTGAACTGCTCGACGGTCTCGCGCCGGTACAGGTCCGTGGCGTACACCCACTCGACGGCGAGCGCACCGGCCTGTTCCCTGGCGAAGACCGCCAGGTCGAACTTGGATTCGTTCATCTGCTGGGGCAGCACCTCGACCTCGGCGCCTTCGATGGCGAACCGGATCTCGGGTGTGTTCTGGAGGACGAAGAGCACCTGCACCAGCGGATTGCGGTCGCGCGCGCGGCGAGCGCCGGCGAGCTCCACGATCTGGTCGAAGGGCACGTCCTGGTGGTCCATGGCGGCGAGCGCCTGCTGCTTCGTCCGCGCGAGCCATTGCCGGAAATCGACCTTCGGGTCGGCCCTGCGCGAACGCAGCGGCACGACGTTGACGAAGAAGCCCAGCAGTTGCTCGAGATCGGGATGGCCGCGTCCCGCCACGTCGGTGCCGACGACGAGGTCGTCGGCACCCGAGGCCTGGTGGAAGAACAGGAAGAAGGAGGCGAGCAGCAGCGTGAACAGCGAGGCATCGGATTCGCGCGCCAGCGCGCCCAGGGCCTGCGACAGCGCCGGCGACAGTTCGAGCAGCACCGAGTTGCCCGCGTGCGAGGCGGTGGCCGGGCGCTCGTGGTCCGGCTTCAGGCCCGAGACCTGCGGCGCGTCGCGCAGGTACGCCCGCCAGAACTCGGCCTTGGGAGCGAAGGCGGGCGAGGCCAGCGCGCGGCCGTACCACGCGGCGTAGTCCACGTACTGCACGGGCAGCGGCGCGAGCGCGAGCGGCTGGCCGCGCAGCGCGCGCTGGTAGAACTCGCCGAGCTCGCGCGCGAACACGGCAATCGACCAGCCGTCGAACACGATGTGGTGCACCACGAGCACCAGCACATGCTCGCGTTCGCCCAGGCGCACCACGGTGGCCTTGAGCAGCGGCCCCTCGGCCAGCACGAAGGGCTGGCGCACGAGCGCGTCGAACAGCGCGGCATAGCGCCGCGCGCGCACGGCCGGGTCGGCTTCGGCGATCTCGACGAGCGGAATGTCGAGCCGCTGCCCGGCGCGGATCAGCGCGGCGGGCTCGCCCTCCTCGTCCTCGGCGAACACCGTGCGCAGCACCTCGTGCCGCGCGGCGATGGCGTCGATGGCCGCGCGCAGCCGCTCGACATCGAGCGCGCCATGCAAGGCCAGCCCGGCCGACATGTTGTAGGCCGCGCGC
>NZ_JBZAYE010000820.1:0-2792 GCF_058244205.1 Variovorax sp. 20P10.2.4 | reverse complement strand
GAGTTCGCGACCAAGGGCTTCGCGGGTGCGCGCGTCGACGAGATCGCCGCCGCCGCGGGCGTGAACAAGCAGCTCGTCTACCACTACTTCGAGAGCAAGCAGGGGCTGTACCTGGTGGCGCTCGAATCGGTCTATGCCGAGATCCGCGAGAAGGAACAGAAGCTCGAGCTCGGCGCGCTCGAGCCGCGCGAGGCGATGGCGCAGCTGGTGGCCTTCTCCTTCGACTACCTGGCCGAGCACCCCGAGTTCATCGCCATGCTGGCCGACGAGAACCGCAACCGCGGCGAGCACCTGCACGAGTCGGAACGGCTGCAGAAGATGCACTCGCCCTTCATCGAGATGCTCGAGGCCACGCTCGAGCGCGGCGTGGCCGCGGGCGTGTTCCGCGCCGACTTCGACGCGATCAACCTCTACATCTCGATCGCCGGCATCTCCTACTTCTTCTTTTCGAACAACCACACGCTGTCGGCCATCTTCGGCACGCCGCTCGACGCGCGCGGTGCGCTGCTCAAGCGCCGGCGCCATGTGATCGAGTTCGCGCTCAACGCGCTGCGGCCCTGAGCGCCCGCGGCCTCGGCGCCGCTTTTTATCAACTGGTTGGTTGACTCGATCGGCCAGCCTCCCTATGATCCGCCGCATTGTTTCCTTCCACAGGAATTGAGATGACGGCATCCGACGGCGCCTCCCCGCCCACCGCAAGCTCCGCGCCGCTGTCCGGCGAACGCCCCGCCTGGCAGCGCTGGGCCGTGGTGGTCGCGGTGCACGTCGCGGCCGTGCTGCTGTGGGAGTTCGCGGTGCGCGCCTTCCAGATCCAGCCCTTCGTGCTGCCGGCGCCGTCGAAGGTGCTCGCCACGCTGGCGAATCCGCAGCACGCCTGGCTCATGAACACCGGCGTCACCGCGCTCGAGGTGTTCGGCGGCTACGTGCTGGGCCTGGTGCTCGGCATCCTCTGCGCGCTGCTGTTCGTCACCAGCCGGCGACTGATGCTGGTGGCCTTCCCGCTGCTGGTCACGCTCAACATGATCCCGAAGGTGGCGATGGGCCCGCTGGTGATCGTGTGGTTCAGCTACGGCATCGGGCCGAACATCCTGATCACCTTCAGCCTGTGCTTCTTCCCGATCCTGCTGACCACCATCCGCGGCCTCAACGAGACCGAGCCCGAACTGCTCGACCTGGTGCGCGCGCTCAAGGGCTCGCGCTGGCAGCTGTTCCGCTACATCCAGCTGCCGGGCTCGCTGCCCTACGTGTTCTCGGGCATGAAGGTCGCCACCATCCTCGCGGTCGCGGGTGCGGTGGTGGGCGAGTTCATCGCGTCGGAGCGCGGCCTGGGCTACCTGATGATCCAGGTGCAGGCCTCGCTCGACACCCCCGCGGTCTTCATGGCCGTGCTCCTCATCACCGGCCTGGGCGTGCTGCTCTACCTGCTGGTGCTGCTGCTGGAGCGCCTCTTCATCACCCAGGACGCCCGAATCCAATGAACACCACCACGCCTGTGCTCGACGACCTCCCCTTCCCCGAACGCTTCGACACCGAGGCCGCGCTCGAGGACTACCTCGCCACGCCCTCGCGCGACCTGCTGCGCGACATGGCGCGCATCGACGGCGACCTGATGGTGCTCGGCGTCGGCGGCAAGATGGGCCCGACCCTCGCGCGGCTGGCGAAGAACGCGATGCCGGGCCGGCGCGTGATCGCGGTGGCGCGCTTCAGCGAGGCCGGCGTGCGCGAGGCGCTCGAGGCGCACGGCATCGAGACCCTGGCCTGCGACCTGCTCGACGCCGAGGCGATCGCGAAGCTGCCGCGCACGCCCAACGTGGTCTTCATGGCCGGGCGCAAGTTCGGCGCCGATGCCGACAACCCACTGACCTGGGCCATGAACGCGCACGTGCCGGCGCTGGTGGCGCAGCACTTCAGCGGCTCGCGCATCGTGGCCTTCTCCACCGCCTGCGTCTATCCCTTCGTGCCGGTGGTCGGCCAGGGCGCGCACGAGAGCGAGGCGCCCAATCCGCCCGGCGAATACGCCAACTCCTGCGTGGGCCGCGAGCGCATGTTCGAGTACTTCTCGCAGCGCCACGGCACGCCGGGCCGGCTGTTCCGCCTGAGCTACGCCATCGACCTGCGCTACGGCGTGCTGGCCGACGTGGCCGGCAAGGTCTGGCGCGGCGAGCCGGTGGACGTGACCATGGGCCACGTCAACGTGATCTGGCAGGGCGACGCCAACGCGCAGGCGCTGCGCTGCCTCGCGGCCGCGACGGTGCCGACCTCGCCGCTCAACGTGAGCGGCCCCGAGACCACCTCGATCCGCTGGCTGGCCGAGGAGTTCGGCCGCCGCTTCGGCAAGCCGGTGCAGATCGCGGGCAGCGAGGCGCCCACCGCCTGGCTCATGAACACCGGCGAGGCCGAGCGGCTGTTCGGCTACCCGCGCGTGCCGCTGTCGCAACTCGTGGGCTGGGTCGCCGACTGGATCGCGCGCGAGCAGCGCCAGTACGGCAAGCCGACCAAGTTCGAATCGCGCGACGGCAAGTACTGAAGGAAGACACCGTGCCCGCCCCCGTCACCGTCGAAACGCTGGACGCGCTCTCGCCGCGCGACCTCTCGCAGCTGGACGCGCTGGTCGCGGCCAGCGGCTGGAACCAGCTCGCGGCGGACTGGCGGCTGTTCGAGCGGCTCGGCAGCGTGCATGCGATACGCGATGGCGCAGGCGCGATCGTCGCGAGCGGCGCGGTGCTGCCGCTGGAGCGCGCAACCGACGCGCCGCGCAACCAGCCCGGCGCCGCCTGGATCAGCATGATCCT
>NZ_JBZAYE010000082.1:0-18813 GCF_058244205.1 Variovorax sp. 20P10.2.4 | reverse complement strand
TGGCCGAGATCGCGGCGCTGCCGTCCACCACCGCGGGCCTGGCCAACGTGGGCTTCGATCCCGCGGCCGGCAATCCGCAGCAGTTGCGCGAGGCGGTGCGCGGCGAGCTCGCGCTGTGGCAGCCGATCATCCGGGAATCCGGCTTCCAGATCGATTGACGAATGGAGCGCCGATGATCCCGACCGACACGCTGTTCAGCGCCGACTACGCGACGGCGCGCCGCAAGTTCCTCGCCGCCTGCGCGCTGCGTGGCCTTGCACCCGAGGTGCATGGCCATCCGCTCGCGGGCGCGCAGGGCGAGGCACTCGCCACCGACGTGGTGCGCATCGGCCCGGCCGACGCGCTGCGCGTGCTGGTGCTGACCTCGGGCGTGCACGGCGTGGAGCTGTTCGCGGGCTCGGGCTGCCAGATCGACTGGCTGCTGACGCAGTCGCCCGACGACCTGCCGCCCGACACCGCCGTGGTGCTGGTGCATGCGATCAACCCCTGGGGCGCCTCCTGGCTGCGGCGCTACACCGAGGACAACGTCGACCTCTGCCGCAACTTCATCGACCATGCGCAGGCGCCCTCCTCGCACAAGTACGAGCCGCTGCACGCGGCGATCGCGCTCGATCCCGGCGATGCCTCGGCTGTGGCCGCGGGCGATGCGCTGCTCGCGGACTTCGCGCGAGTCCATGGCAGCGAGGCGCTCTACAACGCGCTGATGGCCGGGCAGTACAGCTTCGCGCAGGGCATGGGCTTCGGCGGCCAGGCGCCCACCTGGTCGCGCCTGACCATCGAGGCCGTGCTGCGCCGCCATGGCGCGTCGGCGCGCGAGGTCTGCCTGGTCGACTACCACACGGGCCTCGGCCCCTACGGCTACGGTTCGCTGGTCGCGCTGCAGCAGGGCGAGGCGCTGGCGCGCATGCGCGAGGTGTTCGGCGAATGGGTGGTGGCGGTGCACGAGAGCGGCGCGCCCGAGGACTTCGCGCCGGTCACGGGGCACAGCACGCCGGGCTACGAACGCGCGCTGCCGCAGGCGCGCGTGACGGCGGCCGTGCTCGAGTTCGGCACCGCGCGGCCGCAGCGCATGCTCGAGCTGCTGGTGCGCGACCAGCGCGAATGGGCGACGGGCATCGGCCGCACGCAACTGTCGGACACGCGGCGCGAGTTGCTGCGCTTCTTCTATCCGGGCGAGCCCGCGTGGCAGCGCAGCCTGGTCGACCAGTCGCGGCAGGTGATCGCAAACGCGTTGCGCTGGTTGGGCGAGGCCTGAAGCCTCGCTGTCCTACGCGTCGTCGTCGACCTGCGCCAGCGAAGTCCGGAAGGCCTGCAGCAGGTCGTCGAAGTCGGCACGCCTGCGGCCTTCGGCGACCGACAACGCCGACACCGTCACCGGGATGCGCGGCGAGACGCTGCGCACCGACAGCGATTCATCGCGCGAAAAGCCCGCGGTGAAGGAGTCGATCACGCAGGGGCCGAAGCCGTCGAGCGTTAGCAGCAGCGCGGATTGGTAGGTCTGCGCCGAGAGCCGCGTGCCCGCGAACACCGCGCTCTCCGACAGCAGGCCCAGCAGCGCCTTGCCGACGAGGTCGTCCTTGTCGATGCCGATGAAGTCGCGCGCCGCGATCTCGGCGATCGGCATGTCCGCGGTGTCGGCGCGCTTCCTCGCGCCGGCTTCGCGGCGCTCGACCCACACCAGGTGGCCCGTGCCCACCACCTCGGCGTCGACCGGGGGCGCATCGATCTCGCCATAGGCGATGCCCAGGTCGCATTCGCGCAGCGCCACCGAGCGCGCGATCTCGTCGGAGTGAAGGATCTTGATCGAGACCGCGCTGCGCGGATGGCGGGCCTTGAACGACGCGAGCGCGCGCGACAGGCAGGTGGTGGACAGCGAGGGCACGATCGCGATGCGGAACTGCGCCAGGTGGTCGGGCCGCAGCGACTGCGCGAGACGCCGCAGTTCGTCGACCTGCTCGAAGATCTTCTGCGCCCGCAGATGCAGCTGCCGTGCCTCGGGCGTCGGCTTCATGCCGCCCTTGTCGCGCACGAACAGCGCATAGCCGAGCTGCTGCTCCGCATGCTTGAGCGTCTGCGTCACGGCGGGCTGCGTGACGTTGAGGATGCGCGCCGCGGCACTCACGCTGCCCGACAGCATGATCGCGTTGAAGACCTCGATGTGCTTGAGTTTCATAGGGGGCCATTAGAAGACCTTATCGCGTTGCGTCAAATTCTGATTTGACGCTCCCGGGCCCCGGATCGGAGACTTCGATGCATGGAAGACAGCCGGGGCGCGCCGATCATGGCGCACGCCGGAAGTCGATGGCAACAACCGGCATCGGGAACCTATGGCGCATTCATTGGCGGTGGACCACACCGCACGACACGAGATCGATCCAGGCCTGTTCGACACGCCCGAGGTGCGGCAGGCCTGCGTCGACCTCGCCGCCTGCTTTCGCATGGCTGCGAGGCTCGGCATGGAAGAGGGCATCTGCAATCACTTCTCGGCGGTGGTGCCGGGCTTCGACGATTGCTTCATCGTCAACCCCTTCGGATTGGCCTTCGACGAGATCCGCGCTTCCGACCTGATCATCTGCGACTTCGACGGCCGCGTGCTCAAGGGCGACCGGCCGCCCGAGATCACCGCGTATTTCATCCACGCGCGGGTGCACAGGAGCCTGCCGCGCGCCCGCGTCGCGTTCCACACGCACATGCCGTATGCGACCAGCCTCGCGCTGGTCGAAGGTCAGCCGCTGCAATGGGCCGGCCAGACCGCGCTCAAGTTCTATGGGCGCACGGCGGTCGACGACTTCAACGGTCTCGCGCTCGATGCGAGGGAAGGCGACCGCATCGCGGCGGCGATCGGCGATGCCGACGTGGTGTTCATGCGCAACCACGGCGTGATGGTGGTCGGCGCGACCATCGCGGAAGCCTGGAACGACCTGTACTACCTCGAGCGTGCCTGCGAGGTGCAGGTGCTGGCCGAGTCCACGGGCCGCAAGCTCAGCCCCGTGCCGCCGGAACTGGCCGCGGCCACCTATGCGCAGATGCGCAGCGGCGGCAACGAAAGCGCGGTCCAGCACCTGGCGAGCATCAAGCGGCGCCTGCTCAAGACCGATCCCGATTACCTGCTCTGAACGTCACCCCGTACCTCACATGAAATCCCGTCTTCCGCATCTCGCCATCGCCGCCCTCGCATTCGCCTGCCTGGGCGCGAACGCCGCCGAACTGACCGGCCGCCTCAAGGCCATCAAGGAGCGCAACACCATCACCGTGGCCTACCGCGAGTCCTCGATCCCGTTCTCCTACCTCGGCGGCAACGGCCAGCCCATCGGCTATGCGCAGGACATCTGCCAAAGAATCGTCGATGACATCAAGACCGCGATCGGCAGCCCGGACCTCGTGGTGAAGCGCCAGGCCGTGACCTCGCAGAACCGCATCCCGCTGATCCAGAACGGCACCATCGACCTCGAGTGCGGCACCACCGTCAACAACCCCGAGCGGCAGGCGCTGGTGAGCTTCAGCACCACCTACTTCGTGGTCGGCACCAAGTTCGTTTCGCGCAAGGCCGACAAGCTCGCCACGCTGCAGGACCTCAAGGGCAGGACCGTCGTGGCGACCACGGGGTCGAACACCGTGATGCGCCTGCGCGGCATCGACCGCAAGGAAAGCCTGAACCTCAACCTGATCCAGGCGAAGGATTTCTCGGACAGCATGCTGACCTTCACCTCGGGTCGCGCCGATGCCTTCTTCGAGGACGACATCAACCTGGTCGGGCAGATTTCGTTCTCGCTCAACCCGGCCGATTTCAGCCTGAGCACCGACACCCTGAGCCGCGACCCCTACGCGGTCATGCTACCGCGCGGCGAACCCGAGTTCAAGGCCGTGGCCGACAAGGCCATCGCGCGGCTGTTCGCCAGCGGCGAGATCAAGGCGCTCTACGACAAGTGGTTCCAGTCGCCGATTCCGCCGCGCGGCGTGAACCTGCACTTTCCGATGAGCGATGCGCTGGCCAAGGTGATCGCGAAGCCGACGGATTCGTCGAATCCGGCGGACTATTGAGCAAAGGGATTCGCATGCCCGGCACCCGCAAGGTCGGCATCCTGGGTGGCATGGGTCCCGCGGCCGGCGCGGATTTTCTGCGGCTCTTCGTCGGCGCCTGCGAGGCGCGGCTGCGAGCCAGCGGCAGTCCCGTGTCCGACCAGGCCTTTCCCGAACACTGGCTCGCGCAGCTGCCGGTGCCGGACCGTACCCTGGCGCTGCTCGAAGACGGCCCCTCGCCCTTCGAAGGAATGACGAGCGGCATCGAGGGCCTGCGCAGCCACGGCGTCGCGAGCATCGCGATCGCGTGCAACACCGCGCATGCGTGGCACGCGAAGCTGCAGCGTTCGCATCCCGACGTGGAGCTGCTGCACATCGTCGAGGAGACCGCGAAGTACCTCGCGGCCCAGCGCATCGAAGCGGTGTGCCTGCTCGCGACCCAGGGCACCTACAGCCTGGGCTTCTACCAGGCGGCGTTGGCGGAGCGCGGCATCGCCTGCCATCTGCCGGCGGAGCAGGAGAGAGAGCAGGTCATGCGCGGCATCCGCGATGGCGTGAAGGCCGGGGACCTCGGACTCGCGACGCGACTGTTCTCCGAGGTGGCGCGGCGGATGGTCGAGCGGCATGGATGCGAGAACCTGCTGCTGGCCTGCACCGAGATACCGCTGGCGCTGCATGGTGTGCCGGGGCATGCGGGGGCGCGGTTGGTGGATCCGGCGGAGGTGTTGGCGCGGGCGTTGGCGGGGCGGGCTTATGCAGTGGGCTGAGTTTGGCCATGGTGCTCCTCCATAAGGAGGAGTGGCAATCCGGAAATCGGGAACCGTCCATCCTCTGATGTAGCATCCGCGCGCTCAAATCAAGAGGGAGAGGTTTCCGATGGAAAGAGGGTTGCGTTTTTCGCCGGTCGTCGTTGGACTGGCCATCTTGCTGACGGCCTGTGGTGGGGGCGGAGGTGGCGGTGGTGGTGGTTTCCCCTTGGTGGGCGCAGCTCCTTCGACCACACCCACGTCTTCGGATCCGGCATCCACGCCGAATCCCGAAACGCCATCGAGCCCCTCGGAGCCCTCGGGGCCTTCAGGTCCCACGCCCGGTACGGATCCTGATCCGGGTTCTCCCAAACGGACGACGCCCTATTCATACAAGGTTGGAAGCGCGACCTACGAGAATCGCGAGGCGTTCTTGGCCGAATTGAGCAGCCCGGCGATGGCGGGCCGCCTCTTTTTCTCGACCACGGGTGCCGAGGAGGGCGGGCAGACGGTCGTGAAGGCGGTCTACGAAAAGAGGGGCGATGCCACGAAGTACGAGCATCGCATGGTATCGGCGACCGATTCCAGGTCCGCCGCAGGCCTCAAGGCGCAGGGTGCCGAAGGCTTTATTCCGACTGCGGTCTGGATGGATCCCACCAAGGTGGGGCTGCAAGCGATTTTCAGCAAATCGCTGGATGCTCCGAAGAAGTACGAGTACGTCGAAGTCGACGATCTGACTGGCAAGGTCGATCCCGAAGCAGTGGCGCCACTGAACGTACTGGGGCAGCAAGGCTATTGCAAGCTGGACTTGAGCTTCGATGGGAAGACAGTTCTATCGAGGGAGTTGCCGACATCAGCGCGATGCACCTTCGAGTCGCAGCCGACGCGCTCTCTGGTGTTCAGCGAGTTCGTGGGCCAGTTGAACGATCAAGGCCAGAAAGGCTACAAGTTCGTGCTCAATACTTCGACGTTCACTTCCGCGGGCGCCAAATACGCGACGCTTTTCGTGCGGGACGCATCACAAAAGACGACATTCCACTACGAGATCGCGCTCAATACGCTGGTTGGCCTGGGCACCCAGCAGGTCAGGGACGAATATCTGGCGGTATTGAATCGCCAGGGTGCGGCAGGCGCTCGATGGGTGACCGATTTTGCTGAGAACGGGAAGAGTTTCCGGGTGTTCATGACCGCCTACGATTGCAGCGGCCTCTTGTGCAACTGACCGGCGGTGGTTTTGATCGGCGCAGAAATTCTCTGCTCACCGATCGACACCCCTCGGCATAAAGCCGACAGGGGCCGCGAACCCCTGTCGTTGATTGCGTCTCTCGTGGGCTGGCTCAGAGCCCCAGCGCCTTCGCCACCCCCGCCCCATACGCCGGATCGGCCTTGCTGCAGTTGTCGATGTGCCGCCGCTTGATGAACTCCGGCGCATCGCCCATCGCGCGTGCCGTGTTGTCGAACAGCACCTGCTGCTGCTCGGGCTTCATCAGGCGGAACAGGTCGCCGGGCTGCTTGTAGTAGTCGGCGTCGTCTTCGCGGAAATTCCAGAAGTCGGCGTCGCCGCGCAGCTTGAGCGGCGGCTCGCGGTAGTCAGGCTGTTCCTGCCATTGGCCGAAGCTGTTGGGCTCGTAGTGCAGGGTGCCGCCGTAGTTGCCGTCCACGCGCATGGTGCCGTCGCGATGGTTGCTGTGCACCGGGCAGCGCGCGGCGTTGACGGGGATCTGGTGGTGGTTGACGCCGAGGCGGTAGCGCTGCGCGTCGGAGTACGCGAACAGGCGCGCCTGCAGCATCTTGTCGGGCGACACGCTGATGCCGGGCACCAGGTTGTTGGGCGCGAAGGCGCTCTGCTCGACGTCGGCGAAGAAGTTCTCGGGGTTGCGGTTGAGCTCCATCACGCCGACCTCGATCAGCGGATAGTCCTTCTTGGGCCAGACCTTGGTGAGGTCGAAGGGGTGGTAGGGCACCTTCTCGGCATCGGCCTCGGGCATGACCTGCACGTAGAGGGTCCACTTGGGGAAGTCGCCGCGGCCGATCGAATCGAACAGGTCGCGCTGATGGCTCTCGCGGTCGCCGCCGACGAGCGCGGCGGCCTCGGCGTCGGTGAGGTTCTGGATGCCCTGCTGCGTCTTGAAGTGGAACTTGACCCAGAAGCGCTCGTTGGCCGCGTTGACGAAGCTGTAGGTGTGCGAGCCGAAGCCGTGCATGTGGCGGTAGCTGGAAGGAATGCCGCGGTCGCTCATCACGATGGTGACCTGGTGCAACGCCTCGGGCAGCGAGGTCCAGAAGTCCCAGTTGTTGGTGGCGCTGCGCATGTTGGTCTTGGGATCGCGCTTCACCGCCTTGTTGAGGTCGGGGAACTTGCGCGGATCACGCAGGAAGAACACGGGCGTGTTGTTGCCCACCAGGTCCCAGTTGCCTTCCTCGGTATAGAACTTCAGCGCGAAGCCGCGGATGTCGCGCTCGGCATCGGCCGCGCCGCGTTCGCCGGCCACGGTGGTGAAGCGCGCGAACATCTCGGTCTTCTTGCCGACGGCGCTGAACAGCTTGGCGCGCGTGTACTTCGTGATGTCGTGCGTGACGGTGAAGGTGCCGAAGGCGCCGGAGCCCTTGGCGTGCATGCGGCGCTCGGGAATGATCTCGCGGTTGAGGTTGGCGAGCTTCTCGATCAGCCAGACGTCCTGCATCAGCAGCGGGCCGCGCGGGCCGGCCGTGAGGCTGTTCTGGTTGTCGACCACGGGCGCGCCGAAGGCGGTGGTCAGGGGGGTCTTGTTCTGGGGATCGGATGGGTTGCTCATGGGGCGTCCTCTCGTCGTGGGTTGAAAGCGGGTCCACTCTACGAGCATCCGATGACCTTTCCAAACGACCTCCGTGGGGGGACGGGGGATACGATGGAATGATGCGGCGAGGCGCGGAATGGAGTAGGCAATCGGCCCGGTCCTCCGCGCGCCATCGCCGGCCCTAGCCGCGCATCCGCTCGACCGCGTCGATCCAGCGCACGAAGGCCGCCATCTGGTCGGTGACGAACTTGCGCGTGGTGTCGTCGGTGCAGCGGCCGGTTTCGACGTCGAACTTGGTGGGCGCGTGGCCGATGAAGACCTCGGGCTTGACCAGCGGCATGGCGTTGAGGAACAGCATGACCTTGCGCAGGTCGTACTGCACGCGCGCACCGCCCAGCGGGCCCGGCGCGGCGCTGACGATCGCCACCGGCTTGGCGTTGAAGGGCTGGTCCTCGCCGCGGCTGAGCCAGTCGATGAGGTTCTTGAGCCCGCCGGGAATGCTGAAGTTGTACTCGGGCGTGGCGATCAGCACGCCATCGGCGGCGCGGATGCGCTCGCGCAGCGTGGCGACCGGTGCCGGCAGGCCGCGCGCGTAGTCGTCGGCGTCGAACACGGGCACCTCGCGCCATTCGAGCAGGGTGAGAGAGGCGCCTTCGGGCAGCACCTCGCGCGCGAGCTGGACCACGTGGCGGTTCACGGAGGCGGCGCGCAGGCTGCCGCAGAGGGCGACGATGTCGCGGGTTGTCATTCGGAATCCTTCGGGAGCAATGGGAACGGGAAAGCGGCGAGCGGGCTCACTCGAGCGAGATGTTGTTGTCCTTGACGACCTTGACCCAGCGCTTCGATTCGGTGCCGACCAGCTGGGTGAAGTCTGCCGGAGAACCGCCGACGGGAATCAGCCCGAACTCGCCGAGGTAGCGCCGGTACTCGTCGGACTCGGCGATGCGGCGCGACAGGCTGGCGAGCAGGTCGACGATGGGCTGCGGCGTGCCCTTGACCGCGAAGACCCCATGCCACGAGTCGCCCTCGAAGCCCGGGAAGGCCTCGGCCACGGTCGGCACCTGCGGCAGCGACTCGAGCCGGTGCGTGCTCGACACGGCGAGCGGCCGCACCTTGCCGGCCTTGATGTAGGGCAGCACGTCGGCGATCGGCGAGAACGCGGTGCTGACGCGGCCGCCGAGCACGTCGGTCAGGCCGCCGTCGCGGTAGGGCACATGGTTGAGCGCGAGGCCGGCGCTGTTGGCGAAGTAGGCCATCGACATGTGCGGCACCGTGCCCACGCCGTACGAGGCATAGCTGACCTCGCCGGGCCGGGCCTTCGCGTCCTTGATCAGGTCGGCGAGCGTCTTGTAGGGGGACTGCACCGGCACCGAGACCACCAGCGGGATCGACAGCATGCGCGTCACCGGCACCAGGTCCTGCGGCTGGTAGGGCAGCTTCTTGTAGACGAAGGGGTTGATGGTGAGCGTGCCGCTCGCGGTGTAGAGCAGGGTGTAGCCGTCGGCGGGCGCGGTGGTGACGGCCTGCGTGCCGACGATGGTGGAGGCGCCGGCGCGGTTGTCGATCACCACGGGCTGCTGCAGCTGCTTGGAGATGCGGTCGCCCCAGTAGCGCGCCATCACGTCGGGCGCGGTGCCGGCGGGGAACGGCACCACCACGCGGATCGGCTTGCTCGGATACTTGTCCTGGGCTTGAGCCCAGGCGGCGGCGGTGAGGCCGAGGGCCAGCGTCCAGGCGGCGCGTTGGAAGAAGGGGTGGATCGCGGTCGGCATGGTTGTCTCCGGTGGGCCGGACTTGGGTGCCGGCTGGTTGAAGCGCGGGGTGCGCGCAGTGCCAGCGAATCTAGGTGTTCCATCGAGCGCAATGAAGCGCCCCCGGCGGAAAGCTTTGTTCCGCCTGCAGGAAAACTCGGGCGCGGGAGTATCCTCGGCGCCTCTTCGAACCCGCCCACGGACCCAAGCGATGGACACGCCGTTCAGCCTGCCTTCCGCCTATCGCCTCGCATCGACCCGCCGCTGGGGCCGCACCCAGGGACTGACGGTGACGCCGACCGGCGCGGCGCGCGGCCGGCGCGAGTTCCTGTGCTTCCGGCCCGGCTTCTATCTGTCGCTGGGCCATGTCACGCACCTGGAAGAAAGTCGCGAGGTCTATCGCAGCGGTGACTTCATCAAGCTGCATTTCCGGCTCGAGGGCGAAAGCCGGGTCGGCCAGCCCGGCAGCACGGGCGCGCAGACGGTGAGCGCGATGAGCGTGAGCACGCTGTTGCAGCCGCCCGGGGCGGCCAAGGAGGAGTTCTTCGCGAGCGAGGTGCGCGAGCGTTCGGTCACGCTGTGCTGTTCGCGCGATTTCCTGTCGGAGGAGTTGGGCCTGCTCGAGCTGCCGCTGGATGGGCCTTTCGGCGCCTTCATGCAGGCGCGGCCCGATCGCTTCGAGCTGCTGCGCTTTCCGCTGAGCACGGCGCAGCATGAGATCGCCGATGCGTTGCTCGACGACGGATCGGGCGACCGCTTCAGAGGGCTCTATGCCGAGGCCAAGGCTTTCGAGTTGCTGCATGGCTTCCTGACGCGCGGCTTCGGCGATGCGCCGGTCGATGGCGCCACGGCCGCGGCGCGCGAACGGCTGGCGCCGCTCAAGGACCATATCGACGCGCATCTGGGCGAGGTCTTCGATGTGCGTGGCCTGGCGCGCCGTTTCGGGCTTAGCGAGAGTCGCCTTGCGCGCGGCTTTCGGCAGGCCTATGGCAGTTCGCTGTTCGAGTACGTAGCCAGGGCGCGGCTGGCACGCGCTCGGGTCCTGCTGGAACAGGGGCGTCAGAGCGTGACCGAGATCGCGCTCGACGTGGGCTATGGCCATGCCGCGAATTTCAGCACCGCCTTCAAGCGCCACTTCGGGCTGAGCCCGCAGGCGGCCCGGCAGGCCGCGCGCGCGGGGCACGGCGGGCACTGACGCGACGGCTCAGACCACGTCGGCCGGGGCGATCAGCACCCGCGTGTACTTGTTCATCGCCTCGACCTCGAGGCCGAGCCAGCGCGCGACCTGCTCGACCGACGTGCCGCGGCGAAGCTGGCGCAGCGCGAAGGTGTGGCGCAGCCGGAACGAGCCACCCTCGGTGCTGTCGAGCCCGGCCTGCGTGAGCAGTTCGCGGGCGCAGCGGTAGTGCGATTCCTTGCCCCATGGCTTGCCCGTGCGCGTCGAGGGAAAGAGGTGTTCGCCCGGAATCTTCAGCTCGGCACGAACCTGCAGCCAGTGCTTGAGCAGCTCGGCGGCCCAGGGCGCGATCGGCGTTTCGCGCGGCGGCAGGTTGCCGTTGCCGGGCACGGCGATCTTCCAGGGGCGGTCGGCCACGCGGCCACCGGCGGTGGTGGGGGCGTCGATGGCCAGCGCGCGCACGTCGCCCGGCGCAAGGCCGGCACCGAGCTGCAAGCCGACGGCCGCGTGGTTGCGCAACTGCTGCCAGGTCAGGGGCTGGCCGCGGCCTTCCGACGAGGTGGCGGGGCGCGGGCGGGCACTGGAGAGAAAGAGGATCAGGTGCTTGGCCTCGGACGCCGACAGGAACTCGGGCGGCGGGTCGGCACTGGCCGCCTCGGCATAGCGGATCTCGGGATGGGCCAGCAGCCAGTCGGCGGCCGCCGTGCTCGGGGGCAGGTCGTGCATCGCGCAGCGATGGCGCAGCACGTGGTCGATCAAGCGCACCAGCCGCAGCGCATGGCGCGGCGAGAGCGACAGGTCGCTGCTCTTGATGCCGTAGCGCGCGGCCTTGAAGGCGTCGAGGTCGGCGGGTGACAGGGACTCCAGTGTCACCCGCGGCGACTGGCTCAGGCACCACGAGGTGAAGCCGTTCCACATGTCGCGGTAGACGGCCATCGACGAGGCCTCTCGCAGGGTGCCGGCGGCGCTGCGGGCCGCGAGCCATTCCTGAAAAGCCGTTTCATGCGGGCTGCCGACGGGGTCGGTATCGAAGAGGGAAGGCGTGACCATGAAAATACGCTAACGGCCTGGGTTTGTGGTTGAGGAACGGTGTTTGTTTCGGCAGCGACTTAAAAGGGGTTCGTATTAAGAGTAAGCCGTTAGTGTATTTACAGGACCATGATCCTGCTGCTGATAGAGGCCTGAAAGAGACATCTTTTCGACTCCCACTAGCCGACCTGTTGCAATCCGACCCGCCGCACTACCGTTTTCCGTTGGCAACTTGTCGGGCAGCCGTTTTCAAGAATCGCCCGAGGCCGCCGAGATGCCCTCTGACAGGCCATCTCGTGGGGACGCTGCAAGTTCCAGCGCATGCTGAGCCTGAATGCCCTCTCACCCATGCTGGCCGACTCGCGCACCATCGATCTGAGCGAGTCGGGCTGGATCTTCGAGCAGCGACTGAGCGGCTGCCGCCTGCTGGCGCAGACCCGCACGCCCACGCGATCGGGCAAGGTGCAATTGCAGACGCGTGACGGATCGGATGCCACGGGCTGGTTTCCCGAGGTGGTGGAGAGCCTGGCCCAGTTGAAGGAAGGCCCCTGCATCCTCGATGGCGTGGCCTGCGTGCTCGACGACAGAGGCCGTTGCGACCGCGAAGGGCTCAGCGAACGTGCCAAGCGGCGCGGGTGGTATCGCGGCGCCAGGCCGGTGTTCTATTTCGTCTTCGACCTGCTGATGGTGCAGGGCACCGATCTCACCAGCGAGCCCTTGTCGCAACGCAAGCAAAGGCTCGCGCGTCTGCTCGGAACGCCGTTGCTCAACGTGATTCCGGTCCATCACTACGAACGTTCGGAGGCCGTCGCATTGCTGCAGCAGGGCAAGGCCCAAGCGGACTTCGCGGGACTGATGGCCAAGCGGGGAGCCAGCATCTACAGACCCGGCATCCGCTCGGCCGATTGGGTGGCACTGAACGCACAGGGTCCACACGAGCGCATTGCGACCTGAGCCGATGCCTCGGCGCCTTCAGCGCGTGTCGGTCGTCTCGAGCTTGGCGGCCAGTTCCTCGAGGATCGAGCGCAGCTGCGCGATCTTGCGTTCGCCGAGCAGTCCGGCCAGCCGCTCCTCGTAGCTCTTCGACAGCACGATCCCGGTCAGCACCGCTTTCTCGCCGCGCGCGGTGAGCTGCACCGTGTTGGCCCGGCGATCCTGCGCGTCGGGCGTGACCGTGACGAGGCCGCAGCCCTGCATCTGCTCGACGAGGTAGCTCATGCTCTGCTTGGTCATGCCGGCGCGCGCCGCGAGCTCGCTCACGCGCGAACTGCCGGGCCCCAGGTTGCGCAACACCGCGCTGAAGGCCGGCCGGATGTCTTCGAAGCCGCTCTCCCGGAGCTCTGCATAGAGCCACCCGGACATGCGCTCGTAGGGCATGCGCAGCAAGGCACCCAGGGTCTGGTGGGTGTCGGTGAAGGGCTTTTCCTGTGGCATCGCGCGAGTATCCCCGAACGACAGTCCGCCTGTCCATCTGCGATCACGCCTATGGCCAATGGCCGATGGAAAAGACAGGGCCTTTGTCAATAATTGGCAGACATTCTGTCTTTTAACGACGCCCCGGCAGAGGCGTCACCTGCATCAGGAGCTTTGGCTTGCAAACGATCGAACACAACCTGGCGGTGGTGGACCGCCATATCCAGGGAGAGGCCCGCGATGTCGACTCCATCCTCGACCTCTACACCGACGACATCGTGCTCGAGGTCCCGGGCCGCGGCCTGCGCTTCGTCGGCCGCGACGCCGTGCGTGCCAACTACCTCGCGATGTGGCCGTCGATGGCGGAGGTGGAGATCACGCCGCTCGACCGCTTCGCCACTGAGCACCGGGTGGTCGACGACATGCTCGTCCACCTGCGCCTCGTCGGTCCGGGCATGGTCAACGCGCCGGTGGCCATCGGCTCGCGCGTGGCGCTGCGCCTCGTTCACCACTTCGAGATGCGCGACGGACTGATCGCGCGCGAGCAGGTGTTCGAGATGTGGAACCTGCGCGAGCCCGAGGCCGGCCGCTGAACAGGAAGAGGCATTCGCAACGGAACCAGTCCCGGCTTTAGCGAGTCGCACCGGTCGGTCGGTGAGCAGCCGTCTTGCGCGTGTCGGCATCTCTTCCGACAGGCGCTGCGAAGGCCGCTGACTACGCTCGTCGGCAGACCTGGGTGACACCGGGGCCCGATTCCAGCCACGCCTGCTTCTGCGTCACGCGACATGTCCTCGATGCCTCTGCCACCGTCCCTCCATCCGTTCTTTCTCCGGAAGCAGCCGAAGACGCCCGCATCGAGCGGCATCGGCCGCGACACGCTCTCGCATTCCGAGCAGCACCAGGGATGGGAATTCCACTACAGCCTCGCGCCGGTGCCCGCGCGCGCCACCTTCTCGGGCACTGCGCAGATCCATCGCCAGGGCGAACGGCACTGCGAGCTGCCGATCTTCGAGCCGCAGCGCAATGCGCTGGCATCGATCGACCTGTTGCGCGAACAGTGCCTGGCGTGGATCGAGAGCCGCTCGGCGGCCACGGGCCAGCCGCCGCCCTCCGCGAACTGAGCCCCCCATGGACTGGATCTCCTGGCTGCAATGGCCCGCCTTCGTCGCCTCGGTCGGCGCCGCCTGGCTGGTGGCGTCGAACGCGAAGGGCAGGCGCAATACGGGGTTCTGGGTATTTCTCGCGAGCAATGTGCTGTGGGGCATCTGGGGCGTGTATTCGAGCGCCTGGGCGCTGATCGCGCTCCAGGTGTGCCTGGCCGCCATGAACCTGCGCGGTCTCGGCAAGACCAAGGAGGCGTCGTCGCAGAACTGATCGGCAGCCGATACGGAGCGGAAAACAGCCCCGTCGGTCAAAAATAGCCAATAGGGCTAGAATGGCCAGATTCCTCCCTCGGAGAAGTCCATGGCTGCCATCTGGCCCCCGCTCGATCAACTGCCGCGTCAGAACGCCTCGCAGGTCAAGAACCGTTGGGGCGAGGTCGTGCGCCAGGTGCGCCAGTCGGGCAGCGTGGCGATCACCAATCACGCCAATGTCGAGATGGTGCTGCTCGACGCGGCCACCTACGAACAGCTGACCACCGACCTGCAGGCCCTGCGCTCGCGCGAAGCCCATGTGCTCGAGGAACTCGGCGCGCGTTTCGATGCGCGGCTCGCGGTGCTGCAGCAGGAGGACAGCGCCGCCAGGCTCGACGGCCTGTTCGAGGCGCGCGGCAAGCAGCGCCGGCGTCCGCGGGCCGGCGAAAGCTTCTGATGGGTGCCGCCGCGGCAATGCGGCCGTTCATCTTCGTGCTGGCCGGCGTCAATGGCGCCGGCAAGAGCTCGGTGGGCGGCGCGATGCTGGCCGAGCACGGCCTCGACTGGTACAACCCCGACCGCTTCGCGCGCGAACTGGTGGCCGCGCTCGGCATCGACATCGCCGATGCCAACGGCCGCGCCTGGGAGCATGGCCGTGCGCGGCTAGCGGCCGCCATCGAGAGCGGCCGCAACTTCGCCTTCGAGACCACGCTCGGTGCCCGCACCATCCCCGATCTGCTGGCGCGCGCCGCGCGCAGTCACGACGTTTCGATGATCTTCTGCGGCCTGGCCTCGCCCGAGCTGCATCTGCACCGCGTGCGCGCCCGCGTGCTGCGTGGCGGTCACGACATCCCCGAAGCGAAGATCCGCGAGCGCTGGACCGCCTCGCGCGCCAACCTGATCCGGCTGCTGCCGCATCTCGCGCGGCTGCAGGTGTTCGACAACAGCGCCGAGGCCGCGCCGGGCGAGGAGATCGACGATCCCCTGCTGGTGCTCGAAGTCATCGGTGGCCGGGTCACGCATCCGGCGCCCGAGGACGCCGCGGCGCTGGCCGCCACGCCCGCGTGGGCGCGGGCCATCGTGCAGGCGGCGATCGAGCAGGCGCGATCGCCGGACAGCACGGCCTGATTCAGGCGGCCAACGCGCCGGGCCGGACCGTCTCGCCCGCGATCGCGCGCCGCGCGACATGGGCCACGCCCTCGGCATCCAGCAGGTAGTGGCGGTACAGGTGCGTGGGCGGCGCGATCAGGCTGTACTCGTCGTGGATGCCGTGGCGCACGAGCCGCACCGAGCCGCCGACATCCGACAGCACCTCCGCCACCGCGGCGCCGAGGCCGCCGAGCACGTTGTGCTCTTCCACCGTCATCAGCAGCTTCGATCGACCGGCCGCCTCGAGCACCGCCGCGCGGTCCAGCGGCTTCACCGTGGCCATGTCGAGCACGCCGACCGACAGCCCCTCGGCGCGCAGCGCCTTGGCCGCCTCGAGCGCGGAGAAGACCGGCATGCCGCAGGCAATGATCGTGAGGTCGGTGCCCTGGCCGTGCGCGATCGCCTTGCCGATGCGGAAATCGATGCCCCCCGCGTAGATCTCCGGATCGCGGCCGCGCCCGATCCGGAAATAGATCGGCTCGGGCCAGTCGACCGAGGCCTTGATCGCGGCCTTCAGCTGGTGGCCGTCCGCGGGCGAAATGATCGTGAGCCCGGCGATCGAGCGCATGGTGCCGATGTCCTCGGTCGCATGGTGCGAGGTACCGTAGAAGCCGAGCGAGATGCCCGTGTGGTGACCGATCAGCCGCACCGGCAGCGCGCTGTAGGCCACGTCCATGCGGATCTGCTCGCAGCACAGCAGGCCGAGAAAAGAAGCGAAGGTCGCCACGAAGGGCATCTGGCCCGTGGTCGCGAGGCCGGCCGCGGCCGACACCATGTTCTGTTCGGAAATGCCGAACTGGATGTAGCGCTCGGGAAAGGCGGCCGCGAACTTGTTGAGGCCGTTCGAATACTGCAGGTCGGCCGAGCCGGCCACGACCGGATGGCCGGCCTCGGCGAGTTCGATCAGGGCGTCCGAGAGCATGCTCAATCCGGGCGTCGTGGCGTTGAGCGAGCGGTACTGCCAGCTTTCGGGGGAGAGGGGTTGGGACATCGGGTGGGCCTCGTGGTCAGATTTCGGTTTGCATGATTTCTTCGATCGCGCGCGCGGCGTCGTCGGGCGACAGGTAGCCCAGGTGCCAGCCGGGCTCGGTCTCCATGTACGACACGCCCTTGCCCTTCACCGTGTGGGCGATCACGCAGGCGGGCCGCTCGCGCCGCGCGTCCTGCTTGAGGCGGCGCAGCAGTTGCGTGAGGGCCGAGAGGTCGTGGCCGTCGACCTCGTGCGTCTCCCAGCCGAAGGCGCGCCACTTGTCGGCCAGGCCCTCGATGCCGATCACGTCGTCGACGCGGCCGTCGAGCTGGAAGCCGTTGCGATCGACGATGGCGATGAGCTTCGAGAGCCGGTAGTGGGCCGCGAACATCGCCGCCTCCCAGACCTGGCCCTCCTGCATCTCGCCATCGCCGAGCATCACGAAGGTGTCGAAGCCGCGCTTCGCGATGCGCCCGCCGAAGGCCATGCCGGCACCGGCCGACAGCGCATGGCCGATCGAGCCCGAGCTGAAGTCGATGCCCGGCACCTTGCGCATGTCGGGGTGGTCGCCCAGCGGATTGCCCAGGCGGGTGTAGCCGTCGAGCGTGGCGCGGTCGATGTAGCCGTACTCCGCGAGGATCGGGAACAGGCCCACGGCCGCATGGCCCTTGCCCATGAGGAAGCGGTCGCGATCGGGCCAGCGGGGCTCGTTGGCGCGGATGTCCATCACGTCGTAGTAGAGCGAGGCGAACAGTTCGGCGGCGGAGAACACCGAGCTGTAGTGGCCGACCTTGGCGATCTCGATCAGCCGGATCGTTTCGAGGCGGATGAAGCGGGCCTTCTCGCGCAGGCGGTGGAGCTCTTCCGCGGACGGGGCGGACGGGGCGGGCGGTGATTCGGACGGGAATGGCATATCGGTTGCGTGGCTAGAGGGTGAAAGGAGCCCGCGCGCATGGGCATGCGGCGCGGGCGGGCGTGGGGTTCGGGAGCGTCGTGCCGGGCCTGCGTCCTCCATCGGGTTTTCCATCAACGGATCGAGCGAAAAAAGACTTGTCCCGCTCGAAATCAACATATAGGATATATCCTACATCACCGATCGGGACCTGCAAAGTCCGATTTCCTCCCCACTGTCCAGAAGGTCGTCCATGACAGTCGTATCCGCGCGTTCCCGCTGTCGCGCAGGCATTTCCAAACTCGCCGCGCTCCTCGCGCTGGCCACGGCCGCCACCGCGTCGATGGCGGCCGATCTCACGGTCGTCGGCTTCGGCGGCGCCTTGCAGGAAGCATTTCGCAGCGCCTACTTCGAGCCGTTCAAGAAGCAGGGCGGTATCGCGCTGGTGGAGGACAGCTATCCCGGCGGCTATGCGCGGCAGAAGGCCATGGTCGAGACCGGCAACGTGACCTGGGACCTGGTGCAGATGGACGAGAACGAGATGGCCTCGGCCTGCGAGCAGGGCCTGCTCGAGCCCATCGACCGCAAGCAGTTCGCGAAGGCGCAGGACATCAACCCCGCGGCCTTCGCCAGGTGCGGCGTGGGCGCCTTCGTCTGGTCGAAGGTGCTGGCCTACGACGGCCGCAAGTTCGGCGACAACGGTCCGCGCACCTGGGCCGAGTTCTGGGACACCCGGCGCTGGCCCGGCAAGCGCGGCCTGCGCAAGCAGCCGCGCATGACGCTCGAGATCGCGCTGCTCGCGGACGGCGTGCCCGCCGCCGATGTCTACAAGGTGCTCGCCACCAAGGCCGGCCAGGACCGCGCCTTCGCCAAGCTCGAGCAGCTGCGGCCTTCCATCGTCTGGTGGGAATCGGGCGCGCAGCCGCTCGAATGGCTCGACAGCGGCACGCTGGCCGCCACCGCCGCCTACAGCGGACGCATCGCCTCGGCCAACCAGCAGGGCAAGCAGTTCCGCTTCAGCTGGGACGGCCAGCTCTACAGCATGGACTACTGGACCATCGTCAAGGGCAGCCCGCACCGCCAGCAGGCCTACGCGCTGCTCGACTCGATGTTCGACGCGCAGCGCCAGGTCGCCTTCGCGCAGGCCATTCCCTACGGCGTGACCAACACCCGCGCCGCCGCCGCCATGCCCGAGGCGCTGCGCCCGCTGCTGCCCACCTCGCCGCAGAACCTGCGCAACGCGCTGCTGCTCGACACCGCCTTCTGGGTCGACCACGAGGAAGAGCTGCTGCAGCGCTTCACGCGCTGGGTGTCGCAACGTTGAGGCCCGCGACGATGTCCACCGGTTCCTCCGCCGTCTCGCTCGCCGTTCCCTCCGTTCCCACTGTGCCGGCCGCTGCCGGCGCGGCCCTCAGGCGCTCGACCCACCGCGCGGGCCGGCGCCAGCGGCTGGTGTCGCTGCTGCTGGTGGCGCCGCTGCTGCTCTACGGCGCCGTCTTCTTCCTGCTGCCGCTGGCGATGATGATCCACCGCG
>NZ_JBZAYE010000819.1:0-2794 GCF_058244205.1 Variovorax sp. 20P10.2.4 | reverse complement strand
CGCGCGGCTCGTGAATGTCGCGCGCGGCGAGGTGGTCGACGAACCCGCGCTGATCGAGGCGCTGCGCGACGGCACGCTCGCCGGTGCCTATCTCGACGTTTTCGCGCACGAGCCGCTGCCCGCCGACTCGCCGCTGTGGTCGCTGCCGAACGTCATCGTCACGCCGCACACGGCCGGCCATTCGGACGGCAACGAGGCGCGCGTGGCGGCCCTCTTCCTCGACAACCTGCGGCGCTGGAACGCCGGCCTGCCGCTGCGCAACCGCGTGGCCTGACCACCCTCTTCATAACAACACCAAGACCTCCACGACCATGAAAAGACAAGCCTTCCTCCGCACCGCCCTCGCGACCCTGCTGCTGGCCGCGGGCACCCTGCCCGCCTTCGCCGCCGACTGGCCGAGCAAGCCCATCACCCTCGTCGTGCCCTTCGTGGCCGGCGGCACCACCGACATCGTGGCGCGCACCGTGGGCCAGAAGCTCTCGGAATCGCTCAAGCAGCCGGTGATCGTCGACAACCGCGGCGGCGCGGGCGGCACCGTGGGCGCGACCCTCGCGGCCAAGGCGCCGGCCGACGGCTACACGCTGTTCCTCGCCACCATCGCGCACTCGATCGCGCCGGGCCTCTACAAGAAGCTGGCCTACGACTTCCAGCGCGACTTCGACCCGGTAGCGCTCGTGGCCTCCACGCCCAACGTGCTGATCGTCAACGACAAGGTGCCCGCGAAGACCGTGGCCGAACTCGTGGCCTACATCAAGGCCAATCCCGGCAAAGTCAACTTCGGCTCGGCCGGCAACGGCAGCACCGAGCACATCTCGGGCGAACTGTTCCGCTCGATGACGAAGACCGAGATCGTGCACGTGCCCTACAAGGGCGGCGCGCCGATGATGGCCGACCTGATGGGCGGCCAGATCCAGATGGCAATCGAGACCAGCCCCTCGGCCTCGCCGCACATCAAGGCCGGCAAGGTGCATGCGCTGGCCGTGACCACCAAGGCGCGTTCGCCCGCCTACCCCGGCGTGCCCACGCTCGACGAGGCCGGCCTCAAGGGCTACGACATGACGACCTGGTTCGCGCTGATGGCGCCGCACGGCACGCCCCCCGAGATCGTGCAGCGGCTCAACACCGAGCTCGCGCGCGCGCTGCAGCAGCCCGACGTGGTCAAGCGCTTCGAGGAACAGGGCGTGACGGCCGGCCGCATGAAGCCCGCCGAGCTCGCGGCCTTCATCGGCAGCGAGACCACCAAGTGGGTCAAGGTGGCGAAGGAGTCGGGCGCGACGGCCGAATAGCCCTGGGAGCCCGCGCGGGCGGGTCGGACATCGCCCTACGGGCAGGGCGGAAACCCGCTTGCGGGCCCTGGGGGCAATGTCTGCAGAATGGGCGGCCATGCACGTCGGAAAAAAAGCCCCGTTCCTCTTTCTCGCCCTCGGTCTCCTCGCCAGCCTCCTCGCCTTCGCCCAAGCCCCCGTCCCGGCCGTCACCGATCCGCGCATCGAGGCGCTGATCGCGCGCATGACGGTCGAGGAGAAGGTCGGCCAACTGAGCCTCTACGGCCCGGCCGACACCAACATCCCCGGCAACCCGCAGGCCAACCGGCGCAATGCGCAGCTCGAGGCCGACGAGGTGCGCGCGGGCCGCATGACCGGCCTCTTCAACAACGAGGGCCTGACGCGCAAGCGCGAGCTGCAACGCATCGCGGTCCAGGAATCTCGCCTGGGCATTCCGCTGATCTTCGGTGCCGACGTGATCCATGGCTTTCGCACCATCTTCCCGATGCCGCTGGCCGAGGCCTCGAGCTGGGAACCCGCGCTGGCCGAACGCACCGCGCGCGCGGCGGCGGTCGAGGCCAGCGCCGACGGCTTCCGCTGGACCTTCGCGCCCATGGTCGACATCGCGCGCGATGCGCGCTGGGGCCGCGGCATCGAGGGCGTGGGCGAGGACCCGCTGCTCGCGAGCCGCTTCGCCGCCGCGCGCGTGCGCGGCTTCCAGGGCGAAGACCTGTCGCGCGCCGATGCCATGCTCGCCACGCCCAAGCATTTCGCGGGCTACGGCGCGGCCGAGGGCGGGCTCGACTACAACACCGTCGACATCTCCGAGCGCACGCTGCGCGAGGTCTACCTGCCGCCGTTCCGCGCCGCGCTCGACGCGGGCGCGCTGTCGCTGATGAGCGGCTTCCACGAGATCTCGGGCATTCCCTCGACCGCCAACCCGGCGCTGCTGACCGGCGTGCTGCGCGGCGAGTGGGGCTTCCGGGGCTTCGTGGTGTCGGACTACACGGCCGACGAGGAACTGATCGCGCACGGCTACGCAGCCAATGGCCGCGAGGCCACGAAGCAGGCCTTCCTCGCGGGCACCGACATGAGCATGCAGAGCGGCCTCTACATGCGCGAGCTGCCGGGCCTGGTCGCCGCGGGCGAGGTGCCGATGGCGCGGCTCGACGACGCGGTGCGCCGCGTGCTGTACGCCAAGCTCAGGCTCGGCCTGTTCGACCAGCCGATGCGCGGCCTCGACGGCCCGCCGGCCGCGCAGCGCGCCGAGGACCCGGCCTTCATCGCGCTGGCGCGCGAGAGCGCGCGCCGCTCGATCGTGATGCTGAAGAACGAGGGCGCGCTGCTGCCGCTCGCGAAGACCGGCACCCGGGTCGCGCTGATCGGCCCCTTCGCCTCGGGCACGCAGGACCTGCTGGGCGCCTGGAGCCTGTTCCCGGGCCAGAGCGCGCCGGTGGGCATCGACCAGGGCCTGCGCGCTGCGCTCGGCGACGCGGCCTCGCTCACGGTCACGCGCGGCTCGAACGTCG
>NZ_JBZAYE010000818.1:0-2797 GCF_058244205.1 Variovorax sp. 20P10.2.4 | reverse complement strand
CCACGCCGAGCTCGAGCCGGCCGCCCGCGAGCAGGTCCAGCACGATGGCGTCCTCGGCCACGCGCAGCGCGTTCTCGAGCGGCAGGGTCACGATGCCGGTGCCCAGGCGGATGCGGCGCGTGCGCGCGGCCACGTGGGCGAGGAAGACGAAGGGCGATGGCAGCCCGCCCTCGTGTTCGTGGAAGTGGTGCTGCGCGACCCAGGCCGAGTCGAAGCCGAAGGCCTCGGCGTGCGCGATCTGCGCGGCCACCAGGCGATAGCGCTCGGCCGCGGGGGCGTCGTCGAGCAGCCGGCTGAAGAAGCCGAGGCGCTTGCGCACCGTCGGTCGTTGGGCGGAGGGTGCGTGCGAAGGCTCGGGCATGAAGCGGAAATTGTGGCGGCCGCGGCGTGCGCCGGCTGCGAAGAAAAAGTCGCATGCATATGCGCAAACCGAGGCTGCGCGATCGCACAGCCTTTTGCCAAATGCAGTGCGCGCCTAAGGAAGTGCGAATCCCTTCTTTCCGCGCGAGCGGGCACCGACTTAACCTGCCGCCGCACTTTCGCGCACACCCTCCGACCACGAGTTCCCATGGCCACTTCCTCCCGCCAGATCAAGCTGGGCGCCTTTCTCATGCAGACCGGCCACCACATCGCCGCCTGGCGCCATCCGCAGGCACAGGCCGACGCGGGCAGCAACTTCCGCCACTACGTCGAGCTCGCGAAGCTGGCCGAGGCCGCGAAGTTCGATGCCGTCTTCCTGGCCGACTCGGTGGGCGTGCGCAGCAGCGAACTCGCCTCGCTCTCGCGCACCGCGCGCAGCGACCACTTCGAGCCGCTGACCCTGTTGTCGGCGCTGGCCGCGGTCACCGAACGCATCGGCCTGATCGCCACCGTGTCGACCAGCTTCAACGAGCCCTTCAACGTGGCGCGCAAGTTCGCCTCGCTCGACCAGATCAGCGGCGGGCGCTCGGGCTGGAACCTCGTGACCTCGAGCGGCACCGGCGAGGCGCAGAACTTCAACCGCGACGAGCATTTCGAGCATGCGCTGCGCTACGAGCGCGCGGCCGAGTTCCACGACGTGGTGACCGGCCTGTGGGACAGCTGGGAGGACGACAGCTTCGTGCGCGACAAGGACAGCGGCCAGTACTTCCACGAGGACAAGCTGCACGTGCTGCATCACAAGGGCAAGCATTTCTCGGTGCGCGGGCCGCTCAACGTCTCGCGTTCGCCGCAGGGCCGGCCGGTGGTGGTGCAGGCCGGCGCCTCGGAAGCGGGCCGCGACCTGGCGGCGCGCACGGCCGAGGTGATCTTCGTCGCGCACCAGACCTTCGACGAGGCGAAGAGCTTCTACCGCGACATCAAGGACCGCGCCCAGGCCTGCGACCGCGAGCCCGAGTCGATCAAGATCATGCCGGGCATCTTCCCGGTGGTCGGCCGCACGCAGGAGGAGGCCGAGGAGAAGTTCGCGCTGCTGCAGGACCTGGTGCACCCGGTGGTGGGCGTCTCGCTGCTGTCGAACGTGATCGGCGGCTTCGACTTCTCGGGCCTGCCGGTCGACGGCCCCGTGCCCGAGCTGCCCGAGACCAACGGCCCCAAGAGCCGGCAGCGCCTGCTGCTCGACCTCGCGCGGCGCGAGAACCTCAGCATCCGCGACCTCTACCTGCGCATCGCGGGCGCGCGTGGCCACCAGCAGGTGGTGGGCACGCCGCAGCGCATCGCCGACCAGCTGCAGCAGTGGTTCGAGGAAGGCGGCGCCGACGGCTTCAACATCATGTCGCCGTGGTTCCCGGGCGGGCTGCAGGACTTCATCGAGCTGGTGCTGCCCGAGCTGCGCCGGCGCGGCCTGGTGCGCACCGAGTACGAGGGGCGCACCTTGCGCGAGCACCTGGGGCTGCAGCGGCCCCGGCATGGGCAGCGCCGGGCCGCGGTGAGCGCCGCCGCATAGTGGCGCGCGACCGGCCGATCAGTCGATCGGACGCATGCGCTCGGCGATCTCGGCGTGGCCGCGCGCGGCCAGCGCCTCGGAGGCCCCCGCGCGGTCGCGCGTTTCCTTGTTCTGGCTCAACTTCGACTTGCCGACCAGCGAGGTGAGCGCGATCTCGATGCCGACGATGCGGCCCAGCATGTCGTCGATGAATTCGGGCGCCGAGTCGCCCATCTTCCAGGGCCGGGGCTCGGCCGCCTCGTGGCGGCGCGTGAGTCGCGCGACGATGCCGCGCACGAAGCGCTCGTCGTCGCGCACGGTGATCGTGCCGTGCGCATGCACCACCTCGTAGTTCCAGGTCGGCACCTGGCGGTGTTGCTCGTGCTTGCTCGGATACCAGCTCGGCGAGATGTAGGCCTGCGCGGCGCGAAAGACCACCATGACCTCGGTGCCGCTCGGGCAGCGCTGCCAGACGTCGTTGGCGCGCGCGACGTGGGCCGAGAGCAGGCCGTGCGTGCCGACCTCGGGATCGAACTCGAAGGGCAGGTGATCGGCGTCCAGCCCCGCGGGGCCGTGCGTGACCAGCATGCCGAGCGGATGCTCGCGGATGACGCGCTGGAGCGCGGCGGGATCGGTGACGGCGAAATGCGCGGGGATGTACATCGGGCGTGGCTCGGAAAGCGTGTGGGGCGCCTCACTGTCGCCTCGAACCGGCACAATGCGAAGAACCAGTTCGAGCCTTTTTACATGGACCAGTTGTCGCTTCCTTCGGGCCAGGGCGCGGGCCGCCGCATCTACGCGCTGCTGCGCGACCAGATCGCCGACGGCACCCTGCCCGCGGGCGCGCCCGCCCCGTCGACCCGGGCCCTGGCGGCCGAGCTCGGGGTCTCGCGC
>NZ_JBZAYE010000817.1:0-2803 GCF_058244205.1 Variovorax sp. 20P10.2.4 | reverse complement strand
GGCGAGGGCAACACCCGCGCCGCGGTCGACGGCAGCGTGATGGGCGGCGGGGTGATCCGCGAGTCGGTCACCACGGTCGTGATGCCGGCGCCCGCGCCCTATCCGGTGGCGCCGCCCGCTCCGCTGATGCGCGCGCCCGAGCCCGTGATGGTGCCGCCGGCCGCCTATCCGGCCGCGCCGATGCCGTATCCGGCACCGCAGCCGATCCGCTGATCGCCATCGGCATCCGCCACGAGGCGCCCTTCGGGGCGCTTTTTCATGCGAAAAACCGCCGCGAAGCCCCGAAATCCGGGTGTTTTCCCTCTTGGCGAGGTTCTGCAGGACTGCAATTCGATGCCCCGCAATGTCACAGAATTGTCATAAAAGCCTTGGGGGCTGCTAGCTATAGTTC
This sequence comes from Variovorax sp. 20P10.2.4, assembly GCF_058244205.1. NCBI lineage: Bacteria > Pseudomonadati > Pseudomonadota > Betaproteobacteria > Burkholderiales > Comamonadaceae > Variovorax > Variovorax sp. 20P10.2.4. The sequence goes on along the minus strand of NZ_JBZAYE010000817.1, from coordinate 2,412 downwards.
TCGGCTCCTGCCTTACCGAGAAACTTTTCACCCATGAATGCCATCAAGGTCGCTCGCCGATTCATCGAAACGGACCCGGCCAACGAATCGGCCAAGATCCTCGCCCAGCTCGTGCTGGCCCTCGAATCCGAACACAGCTTCGAACTCGTCACGCTCTACAGCCTCGACTACAAGAGCTTCCAGCTGGCGATGGACATCCTCAAGGAATGGCGCCTCGACCGCTACTACGCCAGCAAGTCCAAGCTGTTCGATCTGTCGCTGCAAGTCACCGAGCTCGACAAGAGCAGCAGCAGCAACTGAGATTCGACGGTTCCGCGCCTTTTCGTTTTCCGTTTCCCTCCCTCCCGCTCCCCGCTTCTCTCCTTCTCCCAGTTCCCCTCGCGTTCGACGCGACCGCTGCACCGTCGCAGCCGGCTGATCCGCTTCCCTCTCGCCTTTCGAACTCGCGCCGCGCGACGCGCCTGCTTTTGCGTGGGCGCGCGGCGGGAGCGCGCTCGCGTGGCGCTGGCATGCGCGCGTGTCGCGCCCGTGTCCCGGGATCGCCGATTGGGCCTTCAGCCTTCTAATTTTTGGAAGGCCAAGCGCTAGAACTAGCCCGGTTCATTACCGATCTCCCTGGAAAGACCCGCCGCAGCCCCTTCCAATATTGGCAAGCCGGCGTACGTGCCATTCCCGATCCCGCCCCGCCGATCCAGTCCTAGACTCCGACGCGGCAGGCGCACGCCCCGCATGACGGGCGCCCCGCGCCGTCCCTCATCAACCGGGTACTGGATCAAATGCAAGCAAAACACAGGATCGCCGTCATTCCCGGCGACGGCATCGGCGTCGAGGTGATGCCCGAGGGCCTTCGCGTGCTGGACGCCGTGGGCCGCCGCTTCGGCATCGATTTCTCGTTCGACCACTTCGACTGGGGCTCGGACCACTACGTGCGCACCGGCCTGATGATGCCGGCCGACTGGGACGACAAGATCCAGGGCCATGACGCGATCTACTTCGGCGCGGTGGGCGCGCCCGACAAGGTGCCCGACCACATCGCGGTGTGGGGCCTGTTGATCAAAATCCGCCGCGAGTTCGACCAGTACGTGAACCTGCGCCCGGTGCGCCTGATGCCCGGCGTGCCCGGCCCGCTGGCGCATCGCCAGCCCGGCGACATCGACTTCCTGGTGGTGCGCGAGAACACCGAGGGCGAATACACCTCGGTCGGCGGCCGCCTGTTCGAAGGCACGCCGCGCGAGATGGCGATCCAGGAAGCGGTGTTCACGCGCACGGGCGTGGACCGGATCATCGACTACGCGTTCCAGCTGGCGAGCCGCCGCAAGCGCAAGAACCTGGTGGCCGCGACCAAGTCGAACGGGATCTCGATCACGATGCCCTACTGGGACGAGCGCCTGGCCGAGATCGCGAAGCGCTACCCCGACGTGGCGACGAGCAAGTACCACATCGACATCCTGTGCGCGCACTTCGTGCAGCACCCCGACTGGTTCGACGTGGTGGTGGCCTCCAATCTGTTCGGCGACATCCTGTCGGACCTGGGCCCGGCCTGCACCGGCACCATCGGCATCGCACCCTCGGGCAACCTCAACCCCGAACGCAAGTTCCCCTCGCTGTTCGAACCCGTGCATGGCTCGGCCCCCGACATCGCGGGCAAGGGCATCGCCAACCCCATCGGCCAGATCTGGTCGGCCGCGCTGATGCTCGACCACCTCGGCGGCGACAACCCGGTCTACGCCGAAGCCTCGGCCGCCGTGCTCTCGGCGATCGAGACCGTGCTCAGCGAGGGTCCGCGCACCCGCGACATGGGGGGCACCGCCAACACCGTCGACGTGGGGCGTGCGATCGCCGAGTGCATCTCGGCATGAGGCTGTGCGCTGTCGCAGGCGGGTGGATTTCGGGGTGGCCTCACGCCGACGGGGTACTCCCCTCCGCGAATGTCCCCCGGCCTGCGGCCTCCTCCTTTATTTCGCTGCGGGGAGTACCCCATCGACGTGAGCCTGGACACAACCGTGGAACCGGCCGCACAACGACTGCGCTCCTCGTGCACAGGGCAGTGGGTGCTTCCCGCAGCGAAATAAAGGAGGAGCCGAAGGCGGGGGACATTCGCGGAGGGAAGTACCCGCTGTCCTGTGCACGCGCCCCGGACAAAAGCGCCTCGAACAGAAACAAACACGCAAAGCGATGAGCCTCTTCTTAATCAAGCGCCTTGCCACGCTGATCGGCACGCTGATCGGCGCCTCCATCATCGTCTTCCTCGTCCTGGAGATCCTGCCCGGCAACGCCGCGCAGATGCTCATGGGCCCGGACGCCGCCCCCGAAGCCGTCGCAGCCCTGGCCACCAAGCTCGGCCTCGACCAACCCGCCTGGACCCGCTACTGGCACTGGATCGCGGGCCTGCTCACCGGCGACCTCGGCGAC
>NZ_JBZAYE010000816.1:0-2807 GCF_058244205.1 Variovorax sp. 20P10.2.4 | reverse complement strand
ACGGCAGCGAGCGCACCTTGTCGGCCGCCACCACCAGCGAGCCGATCCATGCGCCCAGCGCGATGCCGAAGTACATCGCCGAGGCATTGAGCGACAGCACCACCGACACCGCCTGCGGTGCCTGCTGCACCAAGGTGACCTGCTGCACCGGCGGGAACGACCAGCCCACCACGCCCCAGGCCATGATCAGCCCGAACACCAGGTAGACCGCGACCTGCGGCGGCGCCGCATGCGCGACCCAGGCCAGGCCGGCCTGCACCAGGCCCAGCGCGGCCAGCGCCAGGCCGCCCACGCGCAGCGCGCCGAAGCGGTCGGCCATGTGGCCGCCCAGCAGGTTGCCGATGGCGCCGCAAACGCCGAACGAGAGCAGCGCCAGCGCCACGCCGTCGTCCGACAGCCCGGCCACCAGCCGCAGCAGCGGCGACAGGTAGGTGTAGACACCGAAGATGCCCGCGAAGCAAACCAGCGTGACGCCCAGCGTCATCAGCACGTCGGGCCGCGCGGCGATGCGCAGCCGCTCGCGCAGGCTGGGCACGGGCCAGGGCACGGTGAGCGGGCGCAGCCGGGTCAGGCCGAGAAGCGACACCAGCGACAGCAGGCCGATCATCCAGAAGGTGGCGCGCCAGCCGAAGCTGTTGCCGACCCAGGTGCCCAGCGGCACGCCGAGCACGGTCGCGGCCGTCATGCCCATGTAGAGCAACGCCAGCGCCCGGCCGCGCCGCGACGGCTCGGACGAGGCGGCCGCGTACGAACCGGCCGCCGCCATGAACAGCCCCGCGAACAGCGCCAGCAGCACGCGCGCGATCAGCAGCGCCGTGAAGCCCGGCGCGAGCGCGGCGATCACATTGGCGAGCGTGAAGCCGCCCATCGCCAGCCGCAGTTGCCGGCCGAACGGCCAGCTCGCGGTCAAGGTGGCCGTGACCGGCGCCGCGATCGCATAGGTGAAGGCGAAGGCCATCACCAGGTGGCCGGCCTGCGCGATGGTCACGTGCAGGTCGCGCGACACCGCGGGCAGGATGCCCGCGATCACGAAGCCCTCGGTGCCGATGGCGAACGCGCCCGCCATCAGCCAGATCAGTTTTGTCAGCATCCGTTACTTTCCGATTGGTTCAACGACTGTTGAACAAGGGCCGCGAGCGTACTGCGAAGCCGGCCTTTGTTCAATAACCGTTGAACTTCGAGGTCCTTGGAGTCCTTCGGCTTAACGCGAAGGTGTCGCTGGGTTACCCTGCTGCGCCATGTCGACTCCCGAGCTCCCGCACCCGGCCACCGAAGACATCGACCTGTCGGCCGTCTACGACGCCCTGCGCGATGCCACGCGCCGCCGCATCCTGCTGCTGCTGGACGAGCACACCGAGCTCAACTGCTCGAGCTTCCTGGGGCTGGGATCGAAGTCGCGGCTGTCCTACCACCTGGCCCGGCTGCGCGAATCGGGCCTGACGCAGACCCGCGCCGAGGGCACCGCGCGCTACATGCGGCTGCGGCGCGACGACCTCGCGCGGCGCTTCCCGGGCCTGCTCGACGCCATGATCACGGCCGCCCGCCAGGAGCGGCAGGACGCCCCGGCACCGCCGCCGGCACCCGCGCCAAACACCGCCGGTCGCCGGGGCGTGAAAAAAGCCCCCGCACCGGGCAACAATTAGTGACCTTTTCTTAAGGCCAAAGGTTACATTCAGGCTCCAGCGCAGCGCACACCTGCCATGAACCGGATCGGCTTCTTCCAACGCACCACTTTCCCGCCGGGAAGCGCGCACTCGCGCCCGGCGAGCTTCATTCCCTGGCTGATCGCGGTCCAGCTCTTCGTGCTCGTGCCGATGCTGGTCTTCAGCGTCTACGTCACCACGCGCATGGGCGACCAGGCCGAAGCCCGCGAGCGCCAGCTGCTGCTCGACAAGGCCAACAGCACCGCCGCCGCGATGGCGCGCGAAGCCGACCGCCTGCGCGCCGACGTGCACCAGCTCGCCACCCTGCCCGGCGCGGGCCAGCGTTTCGAGGTGCTGGCCTCGGGCGAGACCTCGGTCGCGCTCCATGCCCTCTACCGCCAGTACAACCCGAACGCGCTGGCCGATGCCGCGATCGCGCGCGCCAGCCTGCGGCCCGAGGGCTTCGGCGTGGTGCTGCGCGAACAGATCTGGCCCGAGGGCTGGATCGCCTCGCTGGTCGACGCCAGCGGCAAGGTGGTCGCGCGCTCGCGCGACGAGGACCGCTACCTCGGCCATCACGCCACGCCGCAGCTGCGGCAGAAGATCGCCGGCGCCGACCGCAGCGTCAGCAGCACGCTCACGCTCGACGGCCTGAAGGTGCTCTCCACCATCGCGCCGGTGCCCGGCACGGCCTGGTGGGTCGCGGTCGGCGTGCCCGAGGACACCCTGAACCGCAGCGCCCGCAACCCGCTGGCCTCGCTGCTCGGCATGGGCAGTTGCCTGATCGTGCTGGGCCTGGCCGCCTCGGCGCTGATCGCGCGCCGGCTCAACCGCGAGTTCCGGCCCGCGTTCCTCAACGTGCCCGACGTGGTGGTGCCCAGTGCCACCGCGCGCGCGCTCACCGTGCCCGGCCCCGCGGCCGAGGCCATGCCCAAGCCCGGCGTGGCCGCCGAAGTGGCGCCCGCGCCCGAGGACATGGCGCATGACGACACCACCGGCCTGCCGCTGCCCGAGGTCTTCCTCGCGCAGGTGCGGCAGGCGCGCAGCGTGGCCGAGAACAGCCCCGGCTTCCTCTGGTGCGCGATCAGCGTCGAGCTCGGCGGCCTCTCCGCGGCACGCGACCGCCTCGGCGAGGAAGCGGCCGAACGGCTGCTGCAGGCCTTC
>NZ_JBZAYE010000815.1:0-2816 GCF_058244205.1 Variovorax sp. 20P10.2.4 | reverse complement strand
TGCACCGGCTGCGCCGGGGTGCTGCGCTGGCCGTTGACCTGCACGAAGGGGACGCCCTGGTCGATGCCGACCAGCAGTTCGCCCGCGCCGTCGCGGCGCGCATAGATCACCTGGCGCGCGCCGAGCTGGTCGGGCCGCACCCAGGCGGAGAAGGTGAAGCTGGAACCGGCGGCCAGTGCCAGCGAGGGCGTGGCGGGCAGCATCAGCGGGGCGCCGGCGAACTGCGCGCCCTTGCCGATCACCGTGCCTTCGGCCGGCACGGTCGGGGTCTGGCCGTTGTTGCCGTAGGCGGTCGTGTCACGCGGCGGCACCGCGCCTTCGGCGAAGTGGTAGACCAGCGTGTAGTCGGGATCGAAGCTGCGCTGGCCGTTGCCCGAGGCCGGGGCCTTGGGGTTGCCGTAGTACATCCAGAGCTTCTGCGGCGTGCCGGCCGAGACGTTGGGCACGTCGACCCAGACCAGCGCGATGCCCAGCAGCGGATCGAACTGCTCGATCTGGTGGTTGAGCACGGTCTTGTCGTCGCCGGCCACGAAGCGCAGGTCGGCACCGGTCTCGCTCACGCCTTCGAACTTGAAGTTGCCCGTGTGCAGGCGCACCAGCACCGGCACGCGGCCGGCGTCGCTGCCGATGGCGCCGGCCTGCGGGCCGCCGTCCACGGTGATCGGCTTGCGATAGGCCCATTCGGGCTGCCACCATGCATGGGCCAGGCCCGGCAGGAGCGTGCTCAACAGCGTGAGCGCGAGGAAAAGAAAGCGTCGCATGACAGGGGTTCTCCGGAAAGCTCGTGGAAAAAAATTCTTGAAAGTGGCGTTGCCGCGTTCGGATTCGGGTTCGGTGATCAGTAGCTGGCGTTGATGCTGAAATTGACCTGCGTGTCGCCCTTCTTCGTGCGCGGGCCGTCCTTCAGCGGACGGCCGACATCGATGCGGCCCGAGAAGTACTGGCCGACCTTGAAGGTGGTGCCCAGGCCCACCGAGGCGAGCGCGAAGCGGTCGGCCTGTTCGGGCAACGGGTTCTTCAGGCGCAGACGCGCGCCGTCGAAGAAGGCATAGGCGCGCCAGCCCTCGACCCAGGGGTTGAGCCAGGTCAGCGGCGGCGTGCGCCATTCGACCGAGCCGACCACGCCGTAGTCGCCGGTGGCCTCGGCCGAGAGATAGCCGCGCACCGAGTTCATGCCGCCGCCGGCGATCTGTTCGCTCGACACCAAGGGCGAGTCGGTCATCTGGCCGTTGACGCGGAAGGCGAGCTGCGAGCCGCCCTCGAAGGTGTAGCTGCCGTTGAGGTCGGTCTTCAGCACCATGAAGCTCGGCGAGGACTTGTAGCGCTTGTAGTCGAACTGCGCCTGGTCGCTGCCGTAGCTGAAGAAGCTGCGCGTGCCCACCACCAGCGACACGCCCACGCCGTACTGGCTCTTCTCGGTCTGGCGCAGGCCCGAGTACGACAGCGTGATCGGCGCGTACTTGAGCGGCACCTCGTCGCTGCTGTTCTTGAGCGTGAGCGCCTCGCGGTTGTTCTTGAGGTCGACGCCGGCGCTGAACGAATGCCACCAGTTGCCGGCGTTGGGCACCGTATAGGTGGCCTTGATGCCGAGCGAGTGGCCCTTGCCGAGCACGTCGGTGCCGCCCACGGTGGCCACGTTGCTGTCGGACCAGAAGGCCGAGCCCTCGAGCGACCAGTTGCTGTTGGGCAGCGGCGCCAGGTACGAGGCCGACACCACCTGCGTCTGCTTCAGGTCCTGCGGCGCGCCGAAGAAGCTGATCGAGGCGCTGTGCCCGAGCTGCCACAGGTTGTCGTGGCCGATCGAGGCCGAGGCGCGCAGCTTGCGCGTGTCGGCGCTGTAGTCGTTGTTCAGGCCGACGCTGGCGCGCCACGGGCTCTGGTCCTCGACCTTGAGGTCCACGTCCATGGTGCCGGGCATCGCACCCTGGCGCACCAGCGGCATCACCTGCCGCTTCGGACCGCGGTTGAGCGCGGCGAGCTGCGACTGGGCCTTGTTGAAGTCGGGCACGGTGCCCTCCTGCAGCGCGGGCACCTGGTCGCGCACGTCCAGCGGCGAGTTGTACTCGGCGCCGACCACGCGCACGCGGCCCACGCGGGTCTCGCTGACCTGCAGGAACACCACGCCCTGCGCGACCTGCTGTTCGGGCAGGTCCACGTAGACCGACTGGTAGCCGGCGGCCTGGTAGGCGGCGAGCAGCGCGTCGCGCGCGCCCTCGATGTCCTTGAGGGTGCGCTCGGGACCGAGGAAGGGCGTGACCGCCTTCTCGATCGCGCGGGCGTCCAGCGCGGTGTTGCCGCGCACGATGTATTCGGTGACGTCGACCTTTCGTTCGGGTGCGGCCGGCGCGGCAGCTGCCGCGGCCGCGGGGGGCGGGTTCTGGTTCGGGGCCTGGGTGTCGGCGGGTGCGGCGGCCGCCGGCGCGGTGTCCGCGGCTTGCGCCGACGCGACCCCGTGCGCACTCAGCGCCAGCACTGCCAGCCACACCGCTCTCCAGCACATCGGTGGGGCGTTCTTCTTCAAGTCATGCATTTCCAGCTCGGTTCTCAAGGATGAAGCTCGCTCGGCAGCGGCCCATGGTGGAGAGCCTTCATGTCGCCGCTGCGTACGTTTCCTAGACGCCCGGCAAGCGCGGCGACTGTCGTTTGTCACGAAAACTTCATCAAGAAAAGTCGGACGGGTCCTGCACGGGGTCGTCGTCGCACATAAGAAGAAGGGCCTCCACGCGGGAGGCCCTTCCTGGAATGACGCGGCGGATGCCGCGTGGTCCTTCGTGCTACTGCTTCAGGTTGCGGCGCTCGCCCGGCGTCAGCGACTG
>NZ_JBZAYE010000814.1:0-2816 GCF_058244205.1 Variovorax sp. 20P10.2.4 | reverse complement strand
GGTCGAGGCTGGTGACCTGCCAGCCGCTCTCGATGAGGCGGCGGCAGATCGCGAGGCCGATGCCCGAGGAGCCCCCGGTGACGAGGGCGTGGCGGTCGGATGGTGGGGTCGGGTTCATGGCGTGGCGTGATGCGGTGGGGAGGTCTCGCTGCCGGCGCCCATGCGCCGCAGCACTTCGATGCGTGCGTCCTTCTTCGAGGCCTTGCCGTTCGCGGTGCGCGGCAGCGCGTCGAAGAAGTGCACCGCCTTCGGCGTCTTGACGGGATCGAGCCGCTCGCGCACCCAGGCGACGAGTTCGGCGGCCTCGCAGGCCGCGCCCTCGCGCAGCTGCACCGCGGCATGCACGGCCTCGCCCCACTTGTCGTCGTCGACGCCGATCACCACGCAGTCGTAGACGGCGGGATGCCGGCCCAGCACGTTCTCCACGTCGGTCGGGTAGACGTTGAAGCCGCCGGTGATGATCAGGTCGCGGATGCGGTCCTTGAGGAACAGGAAGCCGCGCTCGTCGAGGTAGCCGCCGTCGCCGGTGCGCAGCCAGCCGTCGTGGAAGGCCTCGGCGGTCTTCTCGGGCTGCTTCCAGTAGCCCGACATCACGAGGTCGCCGCGCACCACCACCTCGCCGCCCTGGCCCGGCGGCAGCAGCGCGCCGGCCGGGTCCATGATCGCGACCTCGGTCATCAGCGCGGCGCGGCCCACCGACTCGAGGTTGCGCGGATCGAGCGCGTCCTCCACCGGCATGTAGGAGATGATGGCCGGCGCCTCGGTCTGGCCGTAGCCGGTCTCGACATGGCCGAACACCTGCTGCGCCTCCACGATCTTCGCGCTGCGCATCGGCGCCGCCGCATAGACGAAGTGGCGCAGCGCGCGCCAGTCGCGCCCGCGCGCCGTCGGGTCCTCGAGCAGGCTGTAGATCAGCGTGGGCGGCATGAAGACCGCGGTCACGCGGTCGTGCTCGAGCTGGTCGAGCACCTCGCGCGGCCTGGTCGAGCGCGGCAGCAGCACCGTGCCGCCGCTGCCGAGCACCGGCAGCAGGAAGGTCGAGGTGCCGTGCGTGATCGAGGCCACCGCGAGGTAGCGCTCGTCGGCGTCGAGCCGCATCGCCTGCATGATCGAGACGATGGTCGTGTTCCACGCGCGATAGCTCTGCATCACGCCCTTGGGCGCGCCGGTGGTGCCGCCGGTGAACTTGATCGCCTGGATCTCGGCCAGGTCGTGGCGCACCGGCGCGGGCCGGTGGCCCGCGTGCGCGGCCAGCAGCGTCGAGAGTTCGCAAGCGGTGGGCGCCGTGCCGAGCGCGCCCGGCCGGTAGACCACGCGCGGCGCGCCGGTGGCCTCGAGCTTGGGCGCCTGCTCGTGCTCGGCGATCACCAGCGCGGCCTCGGTGAAGTCGACGATGCGGCACAGCTCGTCGGCGCCGGCGCGCGGATTGAGCGGCACCCAGATGCGGCCCGCGAGCAGGGTCGCGAACAGCGACACCACGTGCGCGAGGTGGTTGCCCGCGCAGATCGCGATGCGCCCGCGCGGATCGGGCACCAGCGCCTGGAACGCGGCGGCCAGCGCCTCGGTGTGGGCCAGCAGCTCGGCGTAACTCAGCGCGCCCTCGGGGCCCGAGAGCGCGATCTTGTCGGGATGGCGGCGCGCGGCGCGCAGCAGGAAATCGATCGGCCGCATCCGCTCACTCCGCCTTCGCGCCCGAGACGCGCACGATCTCGGCCCACTTGTCGTACTCCTTGCGCACGAACTGGTCGAAGGCCGGCTGCGGCATCGGCAGGATGTCGGCGCCGAGGTCGCGGTAGCGCCCCTTCACGCGCTCGCTGCGCAGCGCCTTGTCGACCTCGTCGTGCAGCCGCGCCACCACCGGCGCGGGCACGCCGGTGGGCACGAACAGGCCCGACCAGGCGGTGGACTCGTAGCCCGCGAGGCCGGCCTCGGCCATGGTCGGGACCTCGGGCAGCAGCGGCGAGCGCTGCGCGCCGGTCACGGCCAGCGCGCGCAGCGAGCCCTTGGCGATGTGCGGCAGCGAGGTCGGCAGGTTGTCGAACATCAGGTCGATCTGGCCGCCGATCAGGTCGGTCAGCGCGGCCGCGCCGCCGCGGTAGGGCACGTGCAGGATGCTCACGTGCGCGAGGTGCTTGTAGAGCTCGCCCGACAGGTGGATGCTGCTGCCGTTGCCCGAGGAGCCCATCGTGAGCTTGCCCGGCGAGCGCTTCGCGAGCGCCGTGAGCTCGGCCACGGTCTTGGCGGGCAGCGCGGGATTCACCACCAGCACGTTGGGCACCGAGCCCACCATCGCCACCGGCACGAAGGCCTTGCGCGTGTCGTAGGGCAGGTTGCCGTAGAGCGTGGGATTGATGGCGTGCGTGCCGACGGTGCCGAGCATCATCGTGTAGCCGTCGGCCGGCGCGTTGGCGACCTCGCGCGCGCCGATGTTGCCGCCGGCGCCGGGACGGTTGTCCACGATCACCGGCTGGCCCAGCGCCTGCGCGAGCTCGGTGCCCACGAGGCGCGCGAACAGGTCGGCCGCGCCGCCGGGCGGGAAGGGCACGACCAGGCGCAGCGGCTTGGCCGGCCAGGCCGGTGTCTGCGCCATGGCACCGGTGGCGAGGGCGGCCAGCGCGAGGGCGCCGGCGCCCAGGAGGGATCGTCGTTTCAAGGCTTGTCTCCGGAATCGGGAAGAAAAAGAGAAGGGGCTCAGGCCGCAGCGCCGGGTGCGCGCGCGATGCCGTGGCGCAAGCCGCCGTCCACCGGCAGCTCGGCGGCATTGATGTAGGCGGCTTCGTCCGAGAGCAGGAAGCAGACGGCGTTGGCGATGTCCC
>NZ_JBZAYE010000813.1:0-2821 GCF_058244205.1 Variovorax sp. 20P10.2.4 | reverse complement strand
CTCGAACCCGGGGCTGTCGATCATTCCGCGCTATCCCGACGAAGGGCGCGCGGCGCAGGCCGATCCCGAGCCGGTCTATCTCTGGGGCCCCGATCCCTATCCCTACCCGCCGCCGCGGCGTCGCGTGCAGCCTCCGCCGCCGCATGTGCACGACCCCGGTCCGGGCCGCCGGCCCTGCGCCCACATGGCGGGGCTGCGGCGCAACAACTGCTGAGGCGCCCGCTTCAGCGCCACTGCAGCAGCAGCGACCACGGCTGCCGGCTCATGTGCCGATCGATGCATCCCGCCGCGTCCGCCGCGCAGCCTTCGGGCAGGTAACTCGGATCGAGCGTCCGCGTGCCCGGCGCGAAGTCCAGCCGGCGCAAGCTGACCGACTGCAGCACATTGCCGCCGACCGCGTCGAAGCCGCGTGCGTCGACGGCCGTCACCACGTCGCAATGCATCGGCAGCGCCGCGCCGCCCGTGGGCCGCGTCGCGAGCACCGTGCCGATCTTGGCGAAGCTGTCGAGCGCCGAACGCGCGCCGCGCGTCTGGCACACCAGGTCGCCCATGCGCGGCGGCGTGCGTGCGAGATCGCAGGCCCGCAGCGCGAAGCGCGTGGGGCGGCCCGCCGCTTCGTCGGCGCCAGCCTTCCAGGCCGCGCCCGCGTAGTCCACGTGCGCCTCGGAGAACACGAACTCGTCCGCGCCCAGTCCCGCCTGCCGCGCGAGCCAGCTGATGAAGGCGGCCGACCACGGCGTGTCGATCACCGCGACCCGGTTCACCGCCGTCGCCATCGCATGCAGCTCGGCCGCGTCGAGGCCCTGGTCGGGCCCGACGCCCAGCCCCATCAGGCGCGAAGCACTGGCCTGGTTCAGCGCCTCCAGCAGCAGCGTGCGATCGGCCGGCCGCAAGGCACCGAAGCGCACCAGCGAAGGCAGCTTCACGCGCGGCTGGTCCACCGCGTCCCAGTAGCCGAGCACGCGCTGCCACGGCGCGGGCGCGAAGCGCGAGACGCGTCCGTCCTCGGCCTCGGAACTGCCCGCGTCGACCATGCGGCCTTCGGCATCGAGGGTCTGCGCGCCGAAGGCCTCGTGCTCGCGTTGCGCGGCGGCGGCCATCGCGAGGGCGCGTGGCGGCGACGGGGCCTCGGCCGTGACCAGGCAGGACGTCGCGGCGAAGGCGGGCGTGCCGGTGAACAGGCACGCGGCCAGCAACCAGGAGCGCATCGAAGGAGAAGGGCGGCGAAGCAGCGGCATGCCGGACAAGCATAGCCCGGCATGCGGGTGGGCGAAGCATCGGGGTGCCACGCGGGCGCGTTACCCTTCGCGCGGGGCCGCACCCCGGCGGCCCTGCGAAACGGAGCGACGATGGCAGACAAGATCCTGGTGTTCTACGGTTCCTACCGCGCCGACCGCATGGGCGTGCGGCTCGCGGACTATCTGGTCGAGCGGCTGGCCGCGCGCGGCGCCGAGGTGGAGCTGATCGATGCCAAGGCCGTCGACCTGCCGATGCTCGACCGCATGTACAAGGAGTACCCGGCGGGCACGGCGCCCGAGGCGATGGAGACGCTGGCGCGCAAGATCCGCGCGGCCGATGCCTTCGTCTTCGTGACCGGCGAATACAACTGGGGCCCGCAGCCCGGCCTCAAGAACCTCACCGACCATTTCCTCGAGGAGTGGTTCTGGCGGCCCGCGGCGATCGCGAGCTACTCGGCCGGCCGCTTCTCGGGCGTGCGCTCGGGCACGGTGTGGCATTCGATCCTCTCCGAGATGGGCATGATCGTGGTGTCGAGCACGCTGTCGGTCGGCCCGATCTCGCAGACGCTCGACGCGCAGGGCCAGCCCACCGGCGCGCCCGGCGCCTCGCTCGACCGGGCCTTCGGCCGCTTCGCCGACGACCTCGCGTGGTGGACCGAAGCGGCGCGCGAACAGCGCGCGCGCAAGGCGCCGCCCTATTGACCTTCTTCGAGGAGACCCGCCATGCGGCTCACGCCCTTCCTGATGTTCACCGGCCAGGCCCAGGCCGCGATGGACTTCTACCTCTCGCTGTTTCCCGAGGCACGCATCACCGAGATCGAGCGCTACGGTCCCGCGGGCCCGGGCGCCGAGGGCACGGTGCTCAAGGCGCGCTTCGAGCTCGGCGGCCACAGCCTGCTGTGCATCGACAGCCCGCCCGTGCATGCCTTCGGCTTCACGCCCTCGATCTCGCTGTTCATCGACTGCGACGACGAGGCGCAGTTGCGGCGGCTGTTCGACGGGCTCGGCGAAGGCGGCCAGGTGCTGATGCCGGTCGATGCCTATCCGTTCAGCCGGCTCTACGGCTGGGTGCAGGACCGCTTCGGCGTCTCGTGGCAGCTCAACCTGCCCTGAGGCGCGGGTTGCTTTCGTCGCCGGGGCCGCTGCCCCCGTGCCGCAGGCGATAGGCCGAGGGCGTGCAGCCGAAGGCCGCGCCGAACGCGCGCGTGAAATGCGGAATGTCCTGGAAGCCCCAGCGCAGCGCGATGGCCGAGACCGGCCGCCGGTCCGCGGGGTTCGCGAGGTCCTGCGCGCAACGCGTCATGCGCTGCGCGCGGATCCACGCGGCCGGCGTGCTGCCCTCGTGCGCGAAGGCCAGGTGCAGGTAGCGCACCGAGACGCCGAAGCGCCGCGCGATCGAGGGCACGTCGAGCTCGGGTGAATCGAGCGCCTCGAGCACATGGGCCTTGACCCGGCGCACCAGCAGTTGGCGGTGCGCGTCGCGCATCGGCGGCGCGGGCGCCACACCGGCATCGACCGCGCGCGCCGATTCGGCCACCAGCTCGCACAGCAGCACCGCCAGTCGCTCGGCCGCGGGCCCCGCG
>NZ_JBZAYE010000812.1:0-2831 GCF_058244205.1 Variovorax sp. 20P10.2.4 | reverse complement strand
AGCGTAGTCGAAGCCGCCCTGGATGGCGGGCTTCACGCCGCGGGTCTTGGCGAAGTCGTCCCGGCCGATCATGTCCTGGTCCTGGCCGCGGAACTTGTAGTTCGTGGTCAGCGAGATGTTGGCCGTGATCGGAGAAGCAGCGGGTGCCGCTGCAGGCGCCGCCGCAGCGTCTGGGGTGGCCTGCGCCAGGGCGGCGCCCGACGTGGTCAATGCGGTGGCCAGGACGATCAGGGCCTGGGCGGCGGAACGGTGCGTCATCGGGAACTCCTCGCAAGTAGTGTTGTGGAACCTGATGACCCTCAAAGCAGGGAGCGTGCCAAAGTGCACATCCCCCGGTGACCGGTTGAAGCGCGCCCAGGGAAGCCAGCCAAAAATGGTTACAAGCGCAAGGCTTTGTGCCTTGCACCGAAAAAAGAACAAGACGCCCGCGACGACCGGAATCGGGCGCACCAATATAGGGAGGAAGCAGAGAATGAGTCTGTCTTTGGTGCAAAGCCGCGCCTTGCTCGGGCTGGAAGCGGCCAGTGTCACGGTCGAGGTGCATCTGGCCAACGGCCTGCCGAGCTTCACGCTGGTCGGGCTGGCCGAAACCGAGGTCAAGGAAGCGCGCGAGCGCGTGCGCTCGGCCATCCAGAACGCCGGGCTGGAGTTCCCGCACAACAAGCGCATCACCGTCAACCTGGCGCCGGCCGACCTGCCCAAGGACTCGGGCCGCTTCGACCTGCCGATGGCGCTGGGCATCCTCGCGGCCAGCGGCCAGATCGAGGGCGCGCGGCTCGCGGGCCACGAGTTCGCGGGCGAACTCTCGCTGTCGGGCGAGCTGCGGCCGGTGCGCGGCGCGCTCGCGATGGCGCTCGCGCTGCACATGCGCGGCATCGCCACCCGGCTGGTGCTGCCCGCGCCCAGCGCCGACGAGGCCGCGCTGGTGCCCGGCGGCGAGGTCTACGGCGCCAGGCACCTGCTCGACGTGGTGCGGCGCTTCCTGCCGGCCGATGCGCAAGCCGACCTGGAGGCGGACGACGAGGGCTGGTCGCGGGCCCATGCGTCCACGCAAGCCCATGCCCCCGCCTATGCCGACATGGCCGACGTGAAGGGCCATGCCGGCGCCAAGCGCGCGCTCGAGATCGCCGCGGCCGGCGGCCACAGCCTGCTGATGATGGGCGAGCCGGGCTCGGGCAAGTCGATGCTGGGCCAGCGCTTCGCGGGCCTGCTGCCGCCGATGCGCATCGACGAGGCGCTCGAGAGCGCCGCCATCGCGAGCCTCGGCGGCCGCTTCTCGACCGAGCGCTGGATGCACCGGCCGACCGCGTCGCCGCACCACACCTCGAGCGCCGTGGCGCTGGTGGGCGGCGGTTCGCCGCCGCGGCCCGGAGAGATCTCGATGGCGCACCACGGCGTGCTGTTCCTCGACGAATTCCCCGAGTTCTCGCGCGCCGCGCTCGAGGCGCTGCGCGAGCCGCTCGAGACCGGCACCATCAGCATCGCGCGGGCCGCGCGGCGGGCGGATTTTCCGGCGCGCTTCCAGCTCATTGCCGCGATGAACCCCTGCCCTTGCGGTTTTCTGGGCGCGCCCACGAAAGCCTGCCGCTGCACGCCCGACCAGGTGGCGCGCTACCAGCGCAAGCTCAGCGGCCCCTTGCTCGACCGCATCGACCTGCACATCGAAGTGCCCGCGGTGTCGGCGCAGCAACTGCTCGACGCACCCGCGGGCGAGACCACGGCCGCCATCCGCGCGCGCGCAGCCGCCGCGCGCGAACGCGCGATCGAACGCCAGGGCAAGGCCAACCAGGCGCTGCAAGGCACCGACATCGATCGCCATGCGTCGCTCGGCGACGAGGCGCGCCGCTTCATGCACACGGCCGCCGCCCGGCTCGGCTGGTCGGCGCGCAGCACGCACCGCGCGCTCAAGGTGGCACGCACCATCGCCGATCTCGCGGGAGCGGCGGTCATCGAGACGGCGCATGTGGCCGAGGCGGTGCAGTACCGGCGGGCGCTGCAGAAGGCCTGTAGCGCCCAGCGCATCGCTTAGAGTGCGGCGCAATCCCGCTCACTCCAGGCCCGCCATGACCGACCGTGCCCTCCTCGTCATCGACATGCAGAAAGGCATGCAGGAACCGCGCGCGGGCCGCCGCAACAACCCCGACGCGGAAGCCCGGGTGCAGCGCCTGCTCATGCACTGGCGCACCACCGGCCGCCCCGTGGTCCATGTGCGCCACATGTCGCGCTTCGCCGATTCGGTGTTCTTCCCGGGCCAGCCCGGCGCGGCGTTCCAGGACGCGCTGGCACCGCTGCCCGCCGAGCACGTGGTCGAGAAGAACGTGACCGATGCCTTCGCGCACTCGGGCCTCGAGCGATGGCTGCGCGTGCGCGGCATCGAGGAGATCGTGGTGGTCGGCGTGGCCACCAACATGTCGGTCGAGGCCACGGCGCGCAGCGCCAGCTGCCTCGGCTTCGCGGTCACGGTGGTGGCCGATGCCACCTTCGCCTTCGACCGCGCGGGCATCGATGGCGCCACTTTCGGCGCGGAGCAGGTCCACGCGATGGCGCTGGCCAACCTGCAGGGCGAGTACGCGCAGGTGGTGACGACGGCCAGCCTGCTCAGCTGACCCGCGCCCCGCCCCTTACTTGAACTCGTGGCTCACCACCGGCGCTGACTTGCTGTCCTGCACCGTCACGCGCTGCCGGTAGACCTCGAGGTCGCCGTTGCGCACCTCGATGTTGTAGATGCCGGGACGCAGCGACAGCGACTTGAGCGGCGGGCTCACGCCGCGGTCGGCGCCGTCGACGAAGACCTGGCCCCAGGGCCGGATGTTGAGCGTCACGCGGCCCAT
>NZ_JBZAYE010000811.1:0-2847 GCF_058244205.1 Variovorax sp. 20P10.2.4 | reverse complement strand
GCCGGCCTCGTTCTGCGGCGTGACCGGCATCAAGCCCACCTACGGCCGCGCCTCGCGCTACGGCATGGTGGCCTTCGCCTCCAGCCTCGACCAGGCCGGCCCGATGGCCCGTTCGGCCGAGGACTGCGCGCTGCTGTTGTCGGCCTTCTGCGGCCCCGACCTCGACCGCGACTCGACCTCGCTCGACCGCCCGGCCGAGAACTTCGGCCGCACTTTGCACGACTCGCTCGAGGGCCTGCGCATCGGCGTGCCGAAGGAGTTCTTCGGCGAGGGCGTGGCGCCCGGCGTGCGCGCCGCCATCGATGCAGCGCTGTTGCAGTACGAGAAGCTCGGCGCGAAGCGCGTCGAGGTCTCGCTGCCGCGCACCGCGCTGTCGATTCCCGTCTACTACATCATTGCCGCGGCCGAGGCCTCGAGCAACCTGAGCCGCTTCGATGGCGTGAAGTTCGGCCACCGCGCCAAGGACTTCATCGACGCCGCGAGCAAGAAGACCGCGCTCACGCAGATGTACGAGCGCACGCGCGCCGAAGGCTTCGGCGACGAGGTCAAGCGCCGCATCATGATCGGCACCTACGTGCTCTCGCACGGCTACTACGACGCCTACTACCTGCAGGCGCAGAAGGTGCGCCGCATGATCGCCGACGACTTCCAGCAGGCCTTCGCGCAGTGCGACGTGATCGCTGGCCCGGCCGCGCCGACCACCGCCTGGAAGATCGGCGAGCACGGCGACGACCCCGTGGCCGACTACCTGGCCGACATCTTCACCTTGCCGGCCTCGCTGGCCGGCCTGCCCGGCATGAGCCTGCCGGTGGGCTTCGACGGCGGCATGCCCGTGGGCCTGCAGCTGATCGGCAACTACTTCGGCGAAGCAAAGCTGCTCAACGCGGCGCACCGCTTCCAGCAGGCCACCGACTGGCACACGCGCACGCCGGAGGGCTTCTGACATGAGCGAGACAGTGAACACCTTCGAAGCACAGCAACAGGGCCGCCCGACCGGCCCGCTGGTGCGCGGCTATGAAGTCATCATCGGCTTCGAGACCCACGCCCAGCTCTCGACCGCGAGCAAGATCTTCAGCCGCGCCTCCACGGCCTTCGGCGCCGAGCCCAACACGCAGGCCTGCGCGGTCGACCTCGCGCTGCCCGGCACGCTGCCCGTGATGAACAAGGGCGCGGTCGAACGCGCGATCCGGCTCGGCCTCGCGCTCGGCTCGCACATCGCGCCGCGCAGCGTGTTCGCGCGCAAGAACTACTTCTATCCCGACCTGCCCAAGGGCTACCAGATCAGCCAGTTCGAGATCCCCGTGGTGCAGGGCGGCTCGGTGAGCTTCTTCGTCGGTGAAGAGCAAAAGACCGTGCGCCTGGTGCGCGCCCACCTCGAGGAGGACGCGGGCAAGTCGCTGCACGAGGACTTCGTGGGCCAGAGCGGCATCGACCTGAACCGCGCCGGCACGCCGCTGCTCGAGATCGTCACCGAGCCCGACATGCGCTCCACCGCCGAGGCCGTGGCCTATGCGAAGGAGCTGCACAAGATCGTGACCTGGATCGGCATCTGCGACGGCAACATGCAGGAAGGCAGCTTCCGCTGCGACGCCAACGTCTCGGTGCGCCGCCCCGGCGAGAAGCTCGGCACGCGCCGCGAGATCAAGAACCTGAACAGCTTCAAGTTCATGCAGCAGGCGATCGACTACGAGATCAGCTGGCAGATCGACACGCTCGAGGACGGCGGCAAGATCGAGCAGGCCACCGTGCTGTTCAACCCCGACACCGGCGAGACGCGCGCGATGCGCGCCAAGGAAGACTCGTCCGACTACCGCTACTTCCCCGACCCCGACCTGCCGCCGCTGGTGATCGCCGCCGACTGGATCGAGCGCGTGAAGGCCGAGATGCCCGAGCTGCCGCGCGTGATGGCCGAGCGCTACGTGCGCGACCATGGCCTGTCGGCCTACGACGCCGCGCAGCTCACGCAGGGCCCCGCGCTCGCGCGCTACTTCGACGACGCGGTGAAGGCCGGCGCCACGCCGAAGCTCGCGAGCAACTGGATCACCGGCGAGATCGCGCGCCGCCTCAATGCCCAGGAGATCGGCATCGAGGCCGCGCCGGTCAGCGCGGCGCAGCTCGGCCAGCTCGTGAAGCGCATCGCCGACGGCACCTTGCCGAACAACGCCGCGCGCCAGGTGTTCGAGGCGCTGTGGACCGGCGAAGGCAGCGACGTCGACGCGATCATCGAAGCCAAGGACCTGAAGCCGATGAACGACGCCGGCGCGCTCGACGCGATCCTCGACGAGGTGATCGCGAAGAACGCCAAGAACGTCGAGGAGTACCGCGGCGGCAAGGAGAAGGCGCTCAACGGCCTCGTGGGCCAGGTCATGAAGGCCAGCGGCGGCAAGGCCAACCCGGCGCAGGTCACGGAACTGCTGAAGGCCAAGCTGGCCTGAGCCAGGGCTTCGGCCCGATACGACGGTGAAGCGGGCCCCGCGCGGGCCGCTTCACCATTTTTTCTTTTGGGGGATGCCGGTCAGCGCGCGGTGGTCGCGGTCTCGCCCGACCACAGCTGCTTGAGCCGCACGCGCTCCTCGTCGAAGCGCGCGTTGACGCGCTTCTTCTCGTCTTCCTGCTCGCCGATGAAGCGGTTCTGCACCGCCACGCTCTTGGCGTTGTCATCGAGCCGGCGCCGCAGCACGCCGGGCGCCTTGCTCGCGTCGCCCTTGTAGAACTCGAGCTCCTCGTCGATCTTCTTGCGGTCGTCGGCCAGTTCGGACAGCCGCTTGCGCGCCGCCTGGATCACCGCATCGACCTGCACCAGCGCCTCGCCGCGCTCGCGCTCGTGGGCGGCGGCGTTCGGATAAC
>NZ_JBZAYE010000810.1:0-2851 GCF_058244205.1 Variovorax sp. 20P10.2.4 | reverse complement strand
CCCGGTGGCCTTCGGGCTGGTCTATGCGCTGAGCGGCGCGGTCGGGCCGATCCTGGCGCAGAACCTCGGCGCCGGGCAGTACCGGCGCGTGCGCCAGGGGCTGCGCGACAGCCTGCTGGTCATGGGCGTGTCGGTGGCGGTGGCCTGGGCGGTGCTGGCGCTGGGGCAGGACGTCCTGATCCGCGCCTTCTCGGCCGACGGCATCTCGGCCGAGCTGATCGCGCTGTTCTGCAGCTGGCTCGCGGCCAGCTTCTTCTTCGCGGGCGGCCTGTTCGTGGCCAATGCCTCGTTCAACAACCTCGGCCATCCGCTGCTGTCGACGGTCTTCAACTGGGGCCGCGCGACCGTGGGCACGGTGCCCTTCGTCTGGTGGGGCGCGCAGTACGGCGCGGCCGGCGTGCTGATCGGGCAGGCGGTGGGCGCCTCGATCTTCGGCGTGCTCGCGGTGACGGTGGCGTTCCGGCTCGCGAACCGGCTGGCGTTGCGCGAGGACATCGCGCCGGCGCCGCCCGAAGACGCGGTGCCGGTGCTCGACGCACCGGTCGCGCCGACCTCGGCGGCCGGCGGTGCCGCGGCGCTCGCGGGCGACCTCAGAGATCCAGCAGCCGGACCTTGACGCTCTTGCCCTTGATGCGGCCGTCGTTGAGCTTGCGCGTCGCCTCGGCGGCGATGCCGCGCTCGACCGCGACGTAAGTCGAGTACTCGTTGACGTTGATCTTGCCGACCTGCTCCTTCGCATAGCCGCAGTCGCCGGTCAGCGCGCCCAGCACGTCGCCGGCGCGGATCTTCTCCTTGCGCCCGCCAACGATCTGCAGCGTGGCCATCGGCGGCGCGAGCGGCGCGCCCTGGCCGGGCGTGAGCTCGGCCAGTTCGTGCCATTCGGATTCGCGGCCCTGCAGCTGCTCGATCTTTCCGACGAAGCCCATCTCGTCCATGCTCGCGAGGTTCAGCGCCAGGCCCTCGGCGCCGCCCTGCTGGCCGACGCGGCCGGTGCGGCCGATGCGGTGCACGTGCACCTCGGCATCGGGCGTCACGTCGACGTTGATCACCGCCTCGAGCTGCGCGATGTCCAGGCCGCGCGCCGCCACGTCGGTGGCCACCAGCACCGAGCAGCTGCGGTTGGCGAACTGCACCAGCACCTGGTCGCGCTCGCGCTGCTCGAGTTCGCCGAACAGCGCGAGCGCGCTGAAGCCCTGCGCCTGCAGCACGTCGACCAGGTCGCGGCACTGCTGCTTGGTGTTGCAGAAGGCCAGCGTGCTGGCCGGACGGAAGTGGTCGAGCAGCCGGCTCACGGTGTGCAGCCGTTCGCCGTCCTTGATCTGGTACCAGCGCTGGCGGATCGCGCTGCCCGTGTGCTGGGCCTGCACCGCGATCTGCTGCGGGTCCTTCATGAACTGCTGCGCGAGCTTGGCGATGCCTTCGGGGTAGGTGGCCGAGAACAGCAGCGTCTGGCGCTCCTTCGGGCACTGGCGCGCCACGGTCACGATGTCGTCGAAGAAGCCCATGTCGAGCATGCGGTCGGCCTCGTCGAGCACCAGCGTGTTGAGCGCGTCGAGCGTGAGGTTCTCGCGCTCGAGGTGGTCCATGATCCGCCCCGGCGTGCCCACCACCACGTGGGCGCCGTGCTCCAGGCTCGCGGTCTGCCCGCGCAGCGCGACGCCGCCGCACAGCGTGACCACCTTGATGTTCTCTTCCGCGCGCGCCAGCCGGCGGATCTCGGTCGTGACCTGGTCGGCCAGCTCGCGCGTCGGGCACAGCACCATCGCCTGCACCGCGAAGCGGCGCGGATTGAGGTTGGCCAGCAGCGCCAGCGCGAAGGCGGCGGTCTTGCCGCTGCCGGTCTTGGCCTGGGCGATCAGGTCCTTGCCGAGCAGCGCGCTCGGCAGGCTCGCGGCCTGGATCGGCGTCATGCGCGCGTAGCCGAGCTGCGCCAGGTTGGCCAGCATCTGCGGCGCGAGCGACAGGGTGGCGAAATCGTCGGGGGAGGTGGTGGTCATGGCGTGGCCGCCAGCAAGCCCGGCGGAGGCGTGAGAGACGGTGGAAAGACGTGGGGAGGAAAAAAATCAGGGCCTTGCAGCCCGCCGCCGGGGCGACAGTGCTGCAAGGCCCTCGGGGGCTGCGACGGTCGGCGCGTGCCGCTCGTTCAGCGGCGCTGGGCGCCGTTGTTGCCGCCGGGACCCGACGGCGGAGGACCGCGGCGTTCCAGGTGACGGAACGTGATGCGGCCCTTGGTCAGGTCGTAGGGCGAGAGTTCCAGCGACACCTTGTCGCCCGCCAGGATGCGGATGTGGTGCTTGCGCATCTTGCCGCCGCTGTAGGCGATCAGCTGGTGACCGTTGTCGAGCGTGACGCGGTAGCGCGAATCGGGCAGGACTTCGGTCACTGCGCCGTTCATTTCGATCAGTTCTTCCTTCGGCATGCTTTACCTCGAATCTTCGTTGTCTGTTGGATATGAATGAAATCCGTCGTGTTTGGTTTCAGGCGCGACGGCCGGCCGACACACACGGCGCAGCGGGGACGCGCTCTGCTCGCTTCAACATGAACGAAGACCGTGGTGGCAATCATGGGCGCCGGAACTGGCGCTCCAACACACGGCAAAAACCGGCGTGCCTGGCGGGGGAGGTGCGGAACCCGGGGATTTCAAATCGGGTTCAGGGGGCCTCGGTGCCAATCGGCCAACCGGTGGGGTGACGAGAAAAGACTTCGTCGTAGTATCGAAACGAACCCGGCATTGTAACCGGACTGGCATGACTGTTGCTCAGGTTTCGGCCGGGACTGGCGCGAACGCGTGACAAATCGGCCGATATTGCTATCAAAAAAGTAGCTGAAAGCCCTCAGGCCGCCGCGGGCT
>NZ_JBZAYE010000081.1:0-18834 GCF_058244205.1 Variovorax sp. 20P10.2.4 | reverse complement strand
ACATGCCGTGCATGCCGCTCATCAGTGGCTTGCCGCCGTGCAGCTCGAGCTGCGCGGCCTCGGTGTTGATCGCCACGTCGAACACGCTGGTGACGAGGCCGAACACCGCCAGCAGGCCCAGCAGGGCGGCGTAGCCGGGCATCGCGATCAGGCCGCAGAGCAGCAGCGCGTAGACGCAGCCGCACAGCGCGGCCATGCGCCGTGGTCCATGGCGGCCGATCCAGCGGCCGGCGCTGGTCAGGCCGTACATCGCGCCGGCGCCGGCCGCGAGCATGGCGAGGCCGAGCTGGGCCTCGTCGATGCCGTAGTGCCCCTTGACCGTGGGCACATGCACGCCCCAGGTCGCGAAGATGAAGCCCGAGGCGAAGAATTGCGCGCGCGAGGCCCAGCGCGTGGCCGCAGTCACGGCCATCGTCAGCGTCCGATCGCGAACACGGCGGGCAGGCGTTCGTCGACGCCGGCCGGCGGCTTGTTGGCGCGCCAGCCCTTGATCGTCTCGCTGCGCAGGTTCGCCTCGGCCAGCGTGAGGCCGCGCGCGACGGCCAGCCGCGTGTTGTGCTGCAGCGTCTGCACCAGCGCCTGCAGCAGGGCGGCGTTGCGGTAGGGCGTTTCGATGAACAACTGGGTCTGCCCCGTCTTGAGGGCCAGCGCCTCGAGTTCGCGAATGCGGCGCTGGCGCTCGTCGGCGTCCTGCGGCAGGTAGCCGACGAAGGCGAAGTTCTGGCCGTTGAGGCCGCTGGCGGCCAGCGCCAGCAGCAGCGAGACCGGGCCGATCAGCGGCACCACCGTGATGCCCAGGTCGTGCGCCGCGCGGGCCACCGACGAGCCCGGATCGGCCACGGCCGGCATGCCGGCTTCGCTGAGCAGGCCGATGTCGTGGCCTTCGAGCGCCGCGGCCAGCAGCGGGCGGGCGTCGAACTGGCCGGCGTGGTCGCCTTTCTTGTGCACCTCGCGCGGCAGTTCCTGGATCGCCTGCGCCTGCAGCGGCGCCGCCAGCGGTGCCACGGCGTCGATGCGCTTGAGGTAGGCACGCGCGGACTTGGCGTTCTCGCAGATCCAGTGCGTGATGCCGGCGGCCGTCTGCAGCGTGCCGAGCGGCAGCGCGTCCTGCAGCGGGGCCTGGGTGTCGCAGCCGAAATCGAGCGGCGCCGGCACGAGGTAGAGCTTGCCGCGGCTCACAGCAGGTCGATCCCGGCGGCGCGCAGCATGCGGGCGGTGCAGATCAGCGGCAGGCCCACCAGCGCGCTGGGATCGTCGCTGTCGATGGCCTCGAGCAGCGCAATGCCCAGGCCTTCGCTCTTGGCGCTGCCCGCGCAGTCGTAGGGCTGCTCGGCCAGCAGGTACTGCTCGATCGCGGCGTCGCTGAGTTCGCGGAACACCACGCGCACGGGCGCCAGGTCGCGCTGGACAAAGCCGGTCGCCTGGCAGACGACCGCCACCGCGGTCTGGAAGATCAGCGTCTGGCCGCGCATGCGCCGCAGCTGGGCGGTGGCGCGCGCATGGTCGCCGGGCTTGCCGAGCGCTTCGCCGGCCAGGTCGGCCACTTGGTCGGAGCCGATCACGACGGCGTCGGGGAAGCGGGTGGCCACGGCGTTGGCTTTTTCGAGCGCGAGCCGCTGGGCCAGGGCCAGCGGCGTTTCGCCGGCCAGCGGCGTTTCGTCGACTTCGGGCGCATGCACCTCGAAGGGCAGGCGCAGGCGGGTGAGCAGCTCGCGGCGGTAGCGCGAGGTGGAGGCGAGGATCACGGTGCGTTGCATGCGGCGATTGTGAAGGAGGCCCAACAACCCCTTCGGGGTCGGCCCGACGGGCAAGCCGGCGTCGGCGCGCTAGACTGGGGCGGATGAAGAGAGAATTTGCCCCCGGCCGACTCGATGTCGCCGGTTTTGCCGCCGCGGCGGCCACCCTGTCCGCCGACGATCCGGTGCGCAACTACACCCGGCTGGTCGACGAGATGGCGGCCGAGGCTCCCTCCGATGCCGTGGTGCATTGGGAGGCCGATGGCGAGCAGCGCGTCGGCGCGGACGGCCGCGAAGAGCCCTGGCTGCACCTGACGGCCGAGGCCACCGTGCCACTGGTCTGCCAGCGCTGCCTGTCGCCGGTCGACACGCCGGTGCAGGTCGACCGCTGGTTCCGCTTCGTGGCCGATGAAGAAACCGCGGCGGTTCAGGACGAGGAGTCCGAGGAGGACCTGCTGGTCGCGAGCCGCGATTTCGACCTGCACGCGCTGATCGAGGACGAGCTGCTGATGGAAATCCCGGTCATGCCGGTGCACGACGTGTGCCCGGCGCCGGTCCAGCTCTCGGCCGTCGATCCGGATTTCGAGTCGCCCGACAAGGAGCGCGAGAACCCCTTCGCCGTGCTGGGTGCGTTGCGTTCGCGCAAGCCCGGACAGGGCGACTAGCCCCATCCGGGCAGTCTGGGCTATAATCATGGGCTTCGCGCGCGCCGCCGTACGCAGCAGTGCAGATTCTGGAAAAGACTTTCGGAATCTGGGCATGTCCTTCATGCCGCCTCACTGCTACAGCCTGAGCCCGCATCCTCTCACCCACCTTACCGTCCAGGAGCCATCATGGCCGTCCAGCAAAACAAGAAGTCGCCTTCCAAGCGCGGCATGCACCGTTCCCACAATGCCCTGGGCGTGCCCGGCATCGCCGTCGAGCCGACCACCGGCGAAACGCACCTGCGTCACCACATCAGCCCCAACGGTTTCTACCGCGGCCGTCAGGTGCTCAAGAACAAGTCCGAAGCCTGATTTCGCACTCCAAGGCCAAGGCCCGAAGCTACTTTTTTTGTAGCATCGGGCCTTTGTTTTGATGGCTACGCCTTCTTCTTCCCCGGCTTCCACTGCTGCGCCTTCGGCAATCACGCTCGCCGTCGATTGCATGGGGGGCGACCATGGCCCGCGCGTCACGCTCGCGGCCTGCCGTGCTTTTCTCGAGCGCCATCCCGAGGCCTCGTTGTTGCTGGTCGGCGCGCCCGATGCGTTGGCTGGCTTTGTCGCGCATCCTCGCGCCCGGATCGTTCCGGCCAGCGAAGTGGTCGGCATGGACGATCCGATCGAGATCGCGCTACGCAAGAAGAAAGACTCGTCGATGCGGGTCGCGATCCAGCAGGTGAAGGATGGTGCGGCGCAGGCCGCGATTTCCGCCGGCAACACCGGCGCGCTGATGGCCATTGCGCGCTACCTGCTCAAGACGCTCGACGGCATCGACCGGCCCGCCATTGCGCCCCAGCTGCCGAACGCGAAGGGTGGCGCCACGACGGTGCTTGACCTTGGCGCCAACGTGGATTGCGATGCCGAGGACCTGCTTCAGTTTGCCGTGCTCGGCTCGGCGCTGGTGTCGGCGCTGACCGGCAACGAGTCGCCTTCGGTCGGCTTGCTCAACGTGGGCGAGGAAGCGATCAAGGGCAGCGAAACGATCAAAAAGGCCAGCCAACTGCTGCGTACGGCTGCCAACTCCAAGGATCTGAACTTCTACGGCAACGTGGAAGGCAACGATATTTTCAAGGGCACGACCGACATCGTGGTCTGCGACGGTTTCGTCGGCAACGTGGCGTTGAAGGCCAGCGAGGGCGTGGCTTCGATGATCGGCGAGTTCATTCGCGTCGAGTTCTCGCGAAGCATCTTTACGAAGATTGCTGCCATCGTGGCTTATCCGGTCCTAAAAGCGTTCAAAAACAGGTTGGATCATCGCCGCTACAACGGCGCGGCGCTGCTGGGCCTGCGCGGACTGGTTTTCAAGAGCCACGGTTCGGCCGACGAGACGGCTTTCGGCCATGCGCTGGATCGCGCTTATGATGCCGCTCGCAACAACCTGCTCGACCGCGTTCGGGCCCGTATCGCCCACGCCGCGCCTTTGCTTGCGCGGCAGGAATCGGCGGCGACGGCCGACGCGGTCTAGCTTCACGTTTTGATGAGCCCATATTCACGCATCACCGGCACCGGCAGCTATCTGCCGCCGCGCCGGGTGACCAACGACGATCTCGCCAAGGAACTGGCGGCGCGCGGCATCGAGACCTCCGACCAGTGGATCGTCGAGCGCACCGGCATCCATGCGCGCCATTTCGCGGCGCCCGACGTGGGCAGCAGCGACCTGGGCCTGCATGCCGCCCGCCACGCCCTCGAGGCGGCGGGACGCAAGGCCAGTGATGTCGACCTGATCATCGTGGCCACCTCGACCCCCGACATGGTGTTCCCCTCGTCGGCGGCCATCCTCCAGAACAAGCTCGGCATCGCCGGCTGCCCGGCTTTCGACGTGCAGGCCGTGTGCAGCGGCTTCGTCTATGCGCTGACCGTGGCCGACGCCATGATCCGCACCGGCAGCGCACGCTGCGCGCTGGTGATCGGCGCCGAGGTGTTCTCGCGCATCCTCGATTTCAACGACCGCACCACCTGCGTGCTGTTCGGCGACGGCGCCGGCGCGGTGGTGCTGGAAGCCAGCGACGAGCCCGGCATCCTGGCGACCGACTTGCATGCGGACGGCAAGCATGTCGGCATTCTTTGCGTGCCCGGCCACGTGTCGGGCGGCAACGTGCTCGGCACGCCGCTGCTGCACATGGACGGCCAGGCGGTCTTCAAGCTCGCGGTGCGCGTGCTCGAGGAAGCCGCGCGCGCCACGCTGGCCAAGGCCGGCAAGACCGAGGCCGACATCGACTGGCTGATTCCGCACCAGGCCAACATCCGCATCATGGAAGGCACGGCCAAGAAGCTGAAGCTGCCGCGGGAGCGGCTGGTCGTCACCGTCAACGAGCACGGCAACACGTCCGCGGCCTCGATTCCGCTGGCGCTCGACGAAGCGGTGCGTTCCGGCAAGGTGAAGAAGGGTGAAACCCTCATGCTCGAAGGCGTGGGTGGCGGTTTCACCTGGGGCGCGGTGCTGCTGAATCTGTAGTAATTAGTGGGCGAGACAGCCGGTCCTGCCTAGGCGGGCCGCGCGACGTGACGCATACAACAATGAAATCCTTTGCTTTTGTCTTTCCGGGTCAGGGTTCGCAGGCGGTCGGCATGCTCGATGCCTGGGGCGATCACCCGGCCGTGGCCGAAACACTGCGCGAAGCTTCCGAAGCGCTCGGCGAAGACCTCGGCGCGCTGATCAAGAGCGGCCCGAAGGAAGCGCTGGCGCTCACCACCAACACCCAGCCCGTGATGCTGGTGGCCGGTGTCGCGGCCTGGCGCGCCTGGCTGGCCGAAGGCGGCGCCACGCCGTCGGTGGTGGCCGGCCATTCGCTCGGCGAATATTCGGCGCTGGTGGCATCGGGCGTGCTGACGCTCGCGCAGGCGGCGCCGCTGGTGCGCTTCCGTGCCCAGGCGATGCAACAGGCCGTGCCGGTCGGCACCGGCGCCATGGCTGCCATCCTCGGGATGGAGGCCGCCAAGGTCATCGCCAACTGCCAGGAAGTCACCGCCTCGTTCGGCGCCGGCAGTGCCGAAGTGGTGGAGGCCGTGAATTTCAACGACCCGATGCAGACCGTGATCGCGGGCAGCAAGGCGGCGGTCGAGAAGGCCTGCGAGACGCTGAAGGCCAATGGTGCCAAGCGCGCGCTGCCGCTGCCGGTGTCGGCCCCGTTCCATTCGAGCCTGATGAAGCCCGCGGCCGAGGCGCTGCGCGAGAAGCTGGCCTCGGTGACGCTGGCCGCGCCGCAGATTCCGGTGCTCAACAACATCGACGTGGCGGTCGAGACCGACGCCGACCGTATCCGCGACGCACTCGTGCGCCAGGCTGCCGGCCCGGTTCGCTGGGTCGAAAGCGTGCAGGCCTTGAAACTGCGCGGTGTAGCCGCCATCATCGAGTGCGGTCCGGGCAAGGTGCTGGCCGGCATGGCCAAGCGCATCGCCCCCGAGCTCGAAGCCGCGTCGGTGTACGACCCGGCCACGCTCGCCGACGTTCGACAATCGCTCGCCGGCTGACCGGTGCCAGGCCCAGAGACCTCTTTCTTCTTATGAGCATTCCCAAATTCGAAGGGCAAGTCGCCCTGGTCACCGGCGCATCGCGCGGCATCGGCGCGGCCATCGCCCTGGAGCTCGCGCAGCGCGGCCTCAAGGTGGTCGGCACCGGCACCACGGAAGAGGGCGCGTCCAAGATCACCGCCATGCTCAGCGCCTACGACGGCCGCGGCCGCGCGCTGAACGTGAACGACGGCGCGGCCGTCGAGGCGCTGATCGACGAGATCGTGAAGGCCTACGGCGCGATCCACGTGCTGGTCAACAACGCCGGCATCACGCGCGATACGCTCGCGATGCGCATGAAGGACGACGACTGGGACGCGGTGCTCGACACCAACCTGAAGGCCGTCTTCGGCCTGTCGCGCGCCGTGATCCGCCCGATGATGAAGCAGCGCTACGGCCGCATCATCAGCATCACCAGCGTGGTCGGCGCCTCCGGCAATGCCGGCCAGGCCAACTACGCGGCCGCCAAGGCCGGCGTGGCCGGCATGACGCGCGCACTGGCGCGCGAGCTCGGCAGCCGCAACATCACGGTCAACTGCGTCGCCCCCGGTTTCATCGAGACCGACATGACGGCCAGCCTGCCCGAAGCGCAGCAGCAGGCGCTGCTGCAACAAATCCCGCTGGGCCATCTGGGCAAGCCCGCCGACATCGCGCATGCGGTGGCGTACCTCGCATCTCCCCAGGCCGCCTACGTGACGGGGCAGGAACTGCACGTCAACGGCGGCATGCACATGTAGCCGCAAGGCGCAAGCTTTTCGTCGTGCCGGGCCTGCGGGGAAGCTCGCAATCCGCCCGGCTAAAATCCACCGGTTACCTACAACCCTCAGAGGGAATCAAATGAGCGATATCGAAGCACGTGTCAAGAAAATCATCGCCGAGCAGCTCGGCGTGGAAGAGTCCCAAGTGACGAACGAAAAGGCTTTCGTGGCCGACCTCGGCGCTGACTCGCTCGACACGGTCGAACTCGTGATGGCACTCGAAGACGAATTCGGCATCGAGATCCCCGACGAAGACGCCGAAAAGATCACCACGGTGCAAAACGCCGTCGACTACGCCACCAAGAATCAAAAGGCCTGATCGGCCCCAACTGACGACACTGCGGCGGCCGGCGGCTTTCTTTCGGAACCGCATGCGCCGAGCGGCCGTCGTCCAGCGCTTCCAGAAAGGTTTGCCGGCATGACCAAACGCCGCGTCGTCGTGACCGGACTCGGTTGCATCGCTCCCGTCGGAAACACGGTGGCCGATTCCTGGGCCAACCTGTTGGCGGGAAATTCGGGCATCGCGAACATCACCGCGTTCGATGCGAGCGCCTTCGCCTGCAAGTTCGCGGGCGAGGTGAAGGGTTTCGACATCGCCCAATACATCTCCGAGAAGGAAGCGCGCCACATGGACCGCTTCATCCATCTCGGGATGGCCGCCGCGATCCAGGCGGTGCAGGACAGCGGGCTCAAGACCGGCGAGGAACTCCCGTACGAGGAAGCGGTCCGCATCGGCTGCAACATCGGTTCGGGCATCGGCGGCCTGCCGATGATCGAAGCCACGCACGGCGAGCTGGTGAACCGCGGCCCGCGCCGCGTGTCGCCGTTCTTCGTGCCGGCGTCGATCATCAACATGATCTCGGGCCACGTGTCGATCAAGTACGGCTTCAAGGGCCCGAACATCGCAGTGGTCACCGCCTGCACCACCGGCCTGCATGCCATCGGCACCTCGGCGCGCATGATCGAGTACGGCGACGCCGACGTGATGATCGCGGGCGGCGCCGAGTCGACCATCTCTCCGCTCGGCATCGGTGGCTTCACCGCGCCGCGCGCGCTCAGCACGCGCAACGACGATCCCGCCACGGCCTCGCGTCCGTGGGACAAGGATCGCGACGGCTTCGTGCTCGGCGAGGGTGCGGGCGTGATCGTGCTCGAGGAGTACGAACATGCCAAGGCACGCGGCGCCAAGATCTACGCCGAAGTCGCGGGCTTCGGCCTGACGGGCGATGCGTACCACATGACGGCGCCCGACGTCGACGGCCCGCGCCGCTCGATGGTCATGGCGCTCGCCAATGCGGGCGTCAACCCCGACCAGGTGCAGTACCTCAATGCGCACGGCACCTCGACGCAGCTCGGCGACCTCAACGAGACGAATGCGATCAAGAACGCCTTCGGCGACCATGCGAAGAAGCTGGTCGTGAATTCGACCAAGTCCATGACCGGCCACCTGCTGGGCGGCGCGGGCGGCATCGAATCGGTGTTCACGGTGCTGGCCCTGCATCACCAGAAGAGCCCGCCGACGATCAACATCTTCAACCAGGATCCGGAGTGCGATCTCGACTACTGCGCCAACGAGGCGCGCGATCTGAAGATCGATGTCGCGGTCAAGAACAACTTCGGCTTCGGCGGCACCAACGGCACGCTGGTGTTCAAGCGCGCTTGAGTCTTCATCTCCCATGCACGGCGCACCGTCGGTGACCTACCCGGTGGGGCGCTCGCGTGGCGCAGCCCGCCTCCTGACCGTGGTCTGGGCACTCGGCGCGCTCTGCGCGGGTGCGTCCTGCTACTTTTTCGATAGCGTTGGCTGGCGCCATGCGCTGCTACTGCTCAGCGTGCTGTTCGCAGGGGCGGCCGCCGGCATCGGCCTGCGCCGCGACGGCGCGGGCCTGCTTCATTTCGACGGCCAGTTCTGGTCCCTGGCGCCCGCGGCTTCCGATGCCGCGGATCCGGCGCGCTCGGTCCTGGCTGCACGCGCCGTCGTCGCGCTCGACCTGCAATCGCTGCTGCTGCTGCGCCTGAGCGAGCCGGGCCGGCCGCACCGCTGGCTCTGGGTCGAGCGGCAGACGATGCCCGAGCGCTGGCGCGATCTGCGCCGTGCGGTATATTCGCGCCCCCCCGCTGCCGACACCGGCGGCGATGTCTGGCGCGCGACCGCACCCGCCGACGCACCCTGAAATCCCCCTCTCGATGACCACGTCCCCGCCGCCCGTGCCGCCGGATTCCGGCTTGACCGACGCCGCTGCGGCGCCGCGTCCGGGCGAGATCGACTTCCAGCTCGTGCAGCGCACGGTGGCGGGCGACCAGAAAGCCTTCGAGCTGCTGGTCATCAAGTACCAGCGCCGCATCGAGCGCCTGATCGGGCGCATGGTGCGCGATGTCGACCTGGTCGAGGACATCGCGCAGGAAACCTTCATCCGCGCCTATCGTGCACTGCACCAATTCCGCGGTGAGGCGCAGTTCTACACCTGGCTCTACCGGATCGCGGTGAACACCGCGAAGAAGGCGCTGGTCGACATGAAGCGCGACCCGACCATCTCGGAAAGCGCCCTGCGGCCTTCTTCCGAGGACGACGATGAAACTTACCGTCCGGGAAACGAACCAACCACCGACGAAACCCCCGAATCGGTCATGGCGGCCAATGAAATCGCGGCCGCGGTCGAGTCCGCCATGGAAGCGCTCCCCGCGGAGTTGCGCCAGGCAGTCACGCTGCGCGAGATCGAGGGCATGAGTTACGAAGAGATTGCCGAAGTCATGGATTGCCCTATCGGCACCGTGCGTTCGCGGATCTTCCGTGCGCGCGAGGCCATTTCGGCCAGGGTCAAACCGCTGCTCGACAACCAGTCGGGCAAGCGTTGGTAAGCAAAATCAGGTGAACGAAATGAATCAGACGATGACGGTTCGAGAACAGGTGTCGGCGCTCGCGGATGGTCATTTGCAGGGCGACGAGTTCGCGCAGGCCATCGACAAGGTCTGCGGCGACGAGGAATACCGCGCGGCGTGGCAGGCCTACCATGTGGTGGGCGACGTGCTGCGTTCGAGCGCCAACGTGGCGTGCAGCGACAGCAGCGCTTTCCTGGCCCGCTTCCAGCAGCGGCTGGCGGCCGAGCCGGTGTCGATCCGGCCCGTGGCGGCCGTTCCCGAGGCCCAGGTGGTGCCGCTTCAGCGTCGCGCCGATGCG
Source organism: Variovorax sp. 20P10.2.4 (assembly GCF_058244205.1). Classification (NCBI taxonomy): domain Bacteria; kingdom Pseudomonadati; phylum Pseudomonadota; class Betaproteobacteria; order Burkholderiales; family Comamonadaceae; genus Variovorax; species Variovorax sp. 20P10.2.4. The sequence goes on along the minus strand of NZ_JBZAYE010000081.1, from coordinate 8,951 downwards.
GCCAACGAGCCGGTCTTCCGCTGGAAGCTGGTGGCCGGTGCCGCTTCGCTGGTGGCCGTGGCCGCCATCAGCTGGAGCTGGGTCGGCAGCGGTGTCGTCAACGGCCCGGCCGGCGCCCAACTGGCGCAGCAACAACCCGTGTCGGGCCCGGTGCTCGCATCGGCCGCCACCAATGGCGCGCAGGGTTCGACGCTCACGCCCACGCGCGTGATCGTGGGCAACGGCAAGCCGCAGGTGATGCTGCGCGATCCGCGCCTGGACCAGTTGCTCGAGGCACACCAGCAGGCGGGCGGCGCCTCGCAAATGCCTTCCGGTTTCCTGCGCAACGCGACCTTCGAAGGACCCACGCGCTGAGCGCGCGCCTCTGCCTCCTTCCCTGCCAATGACTGTTCAGATGCCGATCTCCGCACGCGCGTTCGTGCTCGTGCTTGCCGCTTTTTGCATCGCGCAGATCGCCTCCGCGCAGACCCGTTCCAGTGCGGCGAACACCCGAAGCGCGGCATCGGCCCAGGCGGCGGGCGAGCCGCCCGCCATGAGCGTCACCGAGTGGCTGCAGCGCATGCACGCGGGCGCGCGCCAGCGCAACTACGTCGGCACCTTCGTGGTGTCCGCGCCCGGCGGCGATCTGTCGAGTGCGCGCATCTGGCATGTGCGCGACGGCGAGCAGCAGATCGAGCGCATCGAGGCGCTGAGCGGCCCGCAGCGTTCGACCTTCCGCCGCAACCAGAGCGTCATGACCTTCCTGCCCGAAGCCAAGGTGGTGAAGGTCGAAAAGCGCGAGAACCTCGATCTCTTCCCCAATCTGCCCGACAAGCAGGATTCGTCGATCGGCGAGTTCTACGACGTGCGGCCCATCGGCAAGGACCGCGTGGCCGGCTTCGACGCCGACGTGGTGCAACTGACGCCGCACGACGGCCTGCGCTTCGGTTATCGCATCTGGAGCGAGCGCCGCACCGGGCTGGTCGTCAAGCTGCAGACGCTCGACGACCAGTCGCGCGTGGTCGAGCAGTCGGCCTTTTCCGAACTGCAGCTCGACGTGCCCGTGAAGGCCCAGGCCTTGGCGCAGATGATGGCCAACACGGCCGGCTATCGCATCGAGAAGCTCGAGCTCGAGCGCACCAGCGCGCAGGACGAGGGCTGGACCCTGAGCACGCCGGTGGCCGGCTTCAAGCCGCGCAGCTTCTTCCGGCGGCCGGCCGCGGGCGGCGACAAGAACGCCGCGACGCAGGACCGCACCGTGCAATGGATCTTCTCCGATGGCCTCGCCTCGGTGTCGCTCTTCATCGAGCGCTACGACGCCAAGCGCGCACCGCGCGACGGCGTGCTGACCATCGGCGCGACCAATGCGATCCGCAGGCGCCTGCCCGAGCCGGCCAACGACTGGTGGCTCACGGCGGTGGGCGAAGTGCCGCAACAAACCCTGGACGCCTTCGCGCAGAGCCTCGCACGCACGCGTTGAAAAGAACATGTCCGACACCTTTCTCGCCCGATCCGGCGAGAAGCGGAAACTCTCAGTACCTGTTTCGAGTCGCAGCCGTTCTCTTTGAAAGACAACCGATGATGTTCAAGATCGAGGGACACAAGCTCCGTTCCGGCGTGTTCGCGTCCATGCTGGCGCTCACGGCCGGGTTGGCGTTCATGCCGGCCGAGCCGGTGCAGGCGCAGACCGCCACCCGCACGCTGCCCGACTTCACCGACCTGGTCGACCAGGTCGGCCCGTCGGTGGTCAACATCCGCACCGTCGAGAAGGTGGCGCAGCGCAGCGGCAATGGCGGCGAGATGGACGAGGAGATGCAGGAGTTCTTCCGCCGCTTCTTCGGTCAGCCGATTCCCGGCGCTCCGCGCCAGGGGCCGCGCCCCAACCGGCCGCAGCCGCAGGAAGAAGAACGCCCGCGCGGCGTGGGCTCGGGTTTCATCCTGACGGCCGACGGCTACGTGATGACCAATGCGCACGTGGTCGAGGACGCCTCGGAGGTGATGGTCACGCTGCCCGACAAGCGCGAGTTCAAGGCCCGCATCGTCGGCGCCGACAAGCGCACCGACGTGGCGGTGGTGAAGATCGAGGCCACCGGCCTGCCGGCCGTGAAGGTCGGCGACATCTCCAAGCTTCGCGTGGGCGAATGGGTGATGGCCATCGGTTCGCCTTTCGGCCTCGAGAACACCGTCACCGCGGGCATCGTGAGCGCCAAGCAGCGCGACACCGGCGAGTACCTGCCGTTCATCCAGACCGACGTGGCGATCAACCCCGGCAACTCGGGCGGTCCGCTGATCAACATGCGTGGCGAGGTCGTCGGCATCAACAGCCAGATCTATTCGCGCTCGGGCGGCTTCATGGGCATCTCGTTCTCGATCCCGATCGACGAAGCGATCCGCGTGAGCGAGCAGCTGCGCACCTCGGGCCGCGTCTCGCGCGGACGCATCGGCGTGCAGATCGATCAGGTCACCAAGGACGTCGCCGAATCGATCGGCCTGGGCAAGGCGCAGGGCGCGCTGGTGCGCAGCGTCGAGGCCGGTTCGCCGGGCGAGAAGGCCGGCGTGGAGCCGGGCGACATCATCACCAAGTTCGACGGCAAGGCGATCGAGAAGCCGAGCGATCTGCCGCGCCTGGTGGGCAACACCAAGCCCGGTACCAAGAGCACGCTGACGGTGTTCCGCCGCGGCAGCTCGCGCGACCTGAGCGTGACCATCGCCGAGATCGAGCCCGACAAGCCGGCCAAGCGCGCCACCGACCGCGAGGAGCCGGCGCCCAAGCCGCAGGCTTCGGCCGCCGCCAAGTCGCTGGGCCTCGCGGTCAGCGACCTGAGCGATGCGCAGAAGAAGGAACTCAAGCTCAAGGGCGGCGTGAAGGTCGACGCCTCGAACGAGGCCGCGGCGCGTGCCGGCCTGCGCGAGGGCGACATCATCCTGGCCGTGGGCAACATCGAGGTCTTGAACGCCCGCGAATTCGAGTCGGCGGTGGGCAAGGCCGACAAGAGCAAGCCGCTCAGCGTGCTGTTCCGCCGTGGCGAATGGGCGCAGTACGCGCTCATCCGGCCCGCACGCTGATCCCGGCTGTGCCGTCAAGTGGCCCCACCCGTCAGTCGGGTTTGGGGCCATTTTTTTGAGCTGTTTGCGACGCTTCGGCGCGCCGCTCTAAAAAAATCTGCATCGGCCCCAAGCCGGCGATTTGTTAGTGTTTGCTGACTTAAGGAAGGGCTAAGGACCGTTTTCGGTAGAATAGCGGCCTCTCGGCGGCGAGTCGGCGCATAAGCCGAGCGGTCTCCTTCACGATGCGAGATGTTAGGTGACAGTCCACCGACGCTCCACAGATCGCCCACAAGTTGTTCAGAGAGTGCCCCACCAAGCCTGTTGATAAGTTGTTTATAAGTTGCTTGTTGTTGACCCGCAACGACCTGTTTGGACCCTGTTCCCGGATGTACGTGCTTCCCTTTTTGCCTACAATGAAGTTCCAACTACTGCAGTTGCCATTGCTTGTTGGTTCAGGGCGCGTCTCCAGGAGACGCGCCCTTTTTTCTTGCCTGTTGCCCTCTGTGCACGAGCCAATTCAAGTACTTAAGCGTTCCCGTTGATGAATCACATCAGAAATTTTTCGATCATTGCGCACATCGATCATGGCAAGTCGACGCTCGCAGACCGTTTGATCCAGCGCTGCGGCGGCCTCGCGGAACGCGAGATGGAAGCGCAGGTGCTCGACTCGATGGACATCGAGAAAGAGCGTGGGATAACCATCAAGGCACAGACCGCGGCACTGCACTACAAGGCACGCGATGGACAGGTCTACAACCTCAATCTGATCGACACGCCGGGCCACGTCGACTTCTCTTATGAAGTGAGTCGCTCGCTGTCGGCATGCGAAGGCGCGCTGCTCGTCGTCGATGCATCGCAAGGCGTGGAAGCGCAGACGGTGGCCAACTGCTACACCGCGCTCGACCTCGGTGTCGAAGTGGTGCCCGTGCTCAACAAGATGGATCTGCCGAACGCTGATCCCGACAACGCACGCACCGAGATCGAAGACGTGATCGGCATCGATGCGACCGATGCGATTCCCTGTTCGGCGAAGACCGGCCTGGGCATCGACGACATCCTCGAAGCGATCGTGCACAAGATGCCGGCACCGCGCGGCAATCCCGATGCCGCGTTGCGCGCAATGATCGTCGACAGCTGGTTCGATCCGTACGTCGGCGTCGTGATGCTGGTGCGCGTGGTCGACGGCCGGCTCGCGAAGGGCGACCGCATCAAGATGATGGCCTCGGGCGCCAGCTACAACGCCGACAACGTCGGTGTCTTCACGCCGGCCAACGAGCCGCGCGCTTCGCTCGAGGCGGGCGAGGTGGGCTACATCATCGCGGGCATCAAGGAGCTGCAGGCCGCGAAGGTCGGCGACACCGTCACGCTGATCAAGCCGGGCACGGGCGGCGCGGCCGCCACCGCGACCGAGGCGCTGCCGGGCTTCAAGGAAATCCAGCCGCAGGTGTTCGCCGGGCTCTATCCGACCGAAGCCAGCGAGTACGACTCGCTGCGCGACGCGCTCGAGAAACTCAAGCTCAACGACTCGTCGCTGCGCTACGAGCCCGAGGTGAGCCAGGCGCTGGGCTTCGGCTTCCGCTGCGGCTTCCTCGGCCTGCTGCACATGGAGATCGTGCAGGAGCGCCTGGAGCGCGAGTTCGACCAGGACCTGATCACGACCGCGCCGAGCGTGGTCTACCAGGTGGTGCGCAGCGACGGCGAGGTCATCATGGTCGAGAACCCGTCCAAGATGCCCGAGGTCGGCAAGATGAGCGAGATCCGCGAGCCGATCGTGACCGTGCATCTGTACATGCCGCAGGAATACGTCGGCGCCGTCATGACGCTCGCCAACCAGAAGCGCGGCGTGCAGATGAACATGGCCTACCACGGCCGCCAGGTCATGCTGACCTACGAGATGCCGCTCGGCGAGATCGTGCTCGACTTCTTCGACAAGCTGAAGTCGGTCAGCCGCGGCTATGCCTCCATGGACTACGAGTTCAAGGAGTACCGCGCCTCCGACGTGGTCAAGGTCGACATCCTGCTCAACGGCGAGAAGGTCGACGCGCTCTCGATCATCGTGCACCGCACCCAGTCGCAGTACCGCGGCCGCGCGGTGGTGTCGAAGATGCGCGAGATCATCTCGCGCCAGATGTTCGACGTGGCCATCCAGGCCGCCATCGGGGTCAACATCATTGCGCGTGAGACAATCAAGGCGTTGCGCAAGAACGTGCTGGCCAAGTGCTACGGCGGCGACATCACCCGCAAGAAGAAGCTGCTCGAGAAGCAGAAGGCGGGCAAGAAAAGAATGAAGCAGATCGGCTCGGTCGAGGTCCCGCAAGAGGCCTTCCTCGCGATCCTGCAAGTCGAAGACTGATCAACATGGCATTCATCACCTCCCTCATCCTCGCGGCATTCGCCGGCTACATCGGCGCCTGGTACTTCGGAGCGATCGAGGGCAACTTCGCCTTGCTGTTGTTCCTGGCCACGGTGGTCACCGGCCTTTACTGGCTGGCCGAGCGCTTCTACTTCCTGCCGCGGCGCGAGCGCGCGGCCGCCGCGCTCGAGAGCTCGCTGGCCGAGCGCAATGCGCGGCTCGCCGGGCAAGGCATCAAGCAAGTCGACACCGCCGACGCCAAGGCCAGCGAACGGCTGCTGATGCAGCCCTGGTGGCTCGACTGGACCGCCGGGCTGTTCCCCGTGATCCTGGTCGTGTTCCTGCTGCGCTCGTTCCTCTACGAGCCGTTCAAGATTCCCTCGGGCTCGATGATGCCCACGCTGCTCACCGGCGACCTGATCCTGGTCAACAAGTTCACCTACGGCCTGCGGCTGCCGGTGATCAACACCAAGATCACCGACGGCACGCCGCTGGCGCGCGGCGACGTGGTGGTGTTCCGCTACCCGCCCAAGCCGAGCCAGGACTACATCAAGCGCGTGGTCGGCATTCCCGGCGACGAGGTGGCCTACCTGAACAAGAAGCTGACCATCAACGGCCAGCCGGTCTCGAAGGAGGCCGCGCCCGACTACCTCGACGGCGAGTCGATGCGCCTGCTCAAGCAGTTCGACGAGAACCTCGCGGGCAAGCAGCACAAGATCCTCAACGACGATGCCGGCCCCGCCTTCGTGCCCGGCGCCAGCGACTTCCCCTTCCGCGAGAACTGCCGCTACTCGGTCGAAGGCGTCACCTGCAAGGTGCCGGCCGGCAACTACTTCATGATGGGCGACAACCGCGATAATTCGGCCGACTCCCGTTTCTGGGGCTTCGTGCCGGACAAGAACATCGTGGGCAGGGCCTTCTTCGTCTGGATGAACTTCGGCGACCTGGGACGCATCGGTCCGTTTCAATAAGCATCAAGCAATTCGTTCGAGGGGTATGAGGGTATGAGAACTGTTCGGTCCAGCCGGAACAGTGCGGCGCGCCAGCGCGGCATCTCGTTCATCGGGCTCGTGTTCGTGGCCGTCGTGCTGGCCTGCGTGGGCGTCGTCGTCGCCCAGGTCATCCCGACGCTGATCGAGTACCAGGCGATCTACAAGGCCGCCAACAAGGCCAAGGAAGGCAGCACCGTGCCCGAGATCCGCGCCATCTTCGACCGCGCCCAGGCCATCGACGACTTCCAGTCGGTCATGGGCAGGGACCTCGACATCAAGAAGGTCAACGACAAGGTCGTGATCTCCTTCGCCTACGAGCGCGAGATCCCGCTGTTCGGCCCCGCCTACCTCGTGCTCAAGTACAAGGGCGAGACCAACTGAACGCCCAGGGAAGCAAGGTGGATGGCGGCCTCACGGCGCTCCAGTCGCGCCTGAAGTACACGTTCGCCGATCCGCGGCTGCTGCAGCTCGCGCTCACGCACCGCAGTTTCTCCGCCGACCACAACGAGCGCCTCGAGTTTCTCGGCGACTCGGTGCTGAACCTGGCGGTCTCGCACCTGCTCTACACCCGCCTCGCGGCCCTGCCCGAAGGCGACCTGTCGCGCGTGCGCGCCAACCTCGTGAAGCAGGACACCCTGCACCGGCTGGCCGTGGGCCTCGCGCTCTCGCCGCTGCTGCGGCTGGGCGAGGGCGAAGCCCGCTCGGGCGGTCCGAACCGGCCCTCGATCCTGGCCGACGCGCTCGAGGCGCTGATCGGCGCGGTCTACCTCGATGCCGGCTTCACGGCCGCACAGGCGCTGGTGCACCGGCTCTACGAAGCGGTCGAGATCAATCCGCGCATGGAAGCGGTGGGCAAGGACCCGAAGACCGAATTGCAGGAATGGCTGCAGGGTCACAAAATGAAGCTGCCCGTCTACCGCGTCGCGGGGACACTGGGAGCAGCGCACAAGCAGACCTTCGACGTCGAGTGCGAAGTGCCCGAACTGGGCCTTCGCGAACGCGGCATCGGCGGTTCGCGCCGCGCCGGCGAGCAGGCGGCAGCCGCCGCCATGTTGATCCGCCTCAAGGCACGCGGCGGCGCGTGAAAACGAAATGAACGACGCTATCAAATCAGCAGCACAGCCCCAGGACCCGACGGGCGAATCCAAACCATCGGAAGCCACGGGCCCGCAGCACTGCGGTCTGGTCGCCATCGTCGGCAAGCCCAACGTGGGCAAGTCGACGCTGCTCAACGCGCTGGTCGGCCAGAAGATCAGCATCACCTCGCGCAAGGCGCAGACCACGCGCCACCGCATCACCGGCATGCGCACGCTCGGCGCCACGCAGTTCGTGTTCGTCGACACGCCGGGTTTCCAGACCCTGCATGCCAACGCGCTGAACAAGTCGCTCAACAAGACCGTGCAGGGCGCCGTTGGCGACGTCGACCTGATCCTGTTCGTGGTCGAGGCCGGCAGCTTCACGCCGGCCGACGAGCGCGTGCTCAAGCTGCTCGGCAAGGGCATCCCGACGATCCTGCTGGCCAACAAGCTCGACAACGTCGGACGCCGCGGCGACATCGCGCCCTGGCTGCAGCAGATGCAGACCAAGCACGAGTTCGCCGAGTTCGTGCCGATGTCGGCCAAGAACGCGAAGGACGTCGAGCGTCTGTTCGGCATCTGCGAGAAGTACCTGCCCGAGCAGCCCTGGTTCTACGACGAGGACGAGCTCACCGACCGCAGCGAGAAGTTCCTCGCCAGCGAGCTGGTGCGCGAGAAGCTGTTCCGCCTCACCGGCGACGAGCTGCCCTACACCTCGACCGTCGTCATCGACAAGTTCGACGAGGAAGCGCCGCAGAAGAAGGGCCACAAGCGCCTGCTGCGCATCGCCGCCACCATCGTGGTGGAGCGCGACAGCCACAAGGCGATGGTGATCGGCGACAAGGGCGAGCGCATCAAGCGCATCGGCATGGAAACCCGCGTCGAGCTCGAGAAGCTGGCCGACGCCAAGGTGTTCCTCGAACTCTGGGTCAAGGTGCGTTCGGGCTGGGCCGACGACGAGGCCCGCGTGCGCTCGTTCGGCTACGAATGAAGTGGCCGCCGCCCACCGCGTTTCGCACGAACCGGCCTATGTGCTCCATCGCTACGACTGGAGCGAGTCGAGCCTGATCCTCGAGGTCTTCACCCGCCACCACGGGCGCATCGCGCTCGTGGCCAAGGGGGCGAAGCGGCCGAGCTCCAACTTCCGACCGGTGCTGCTGCCGCTGCAGCCGCTGGAGATCAACTACGGCGGCGATGCCGAGATCCGCACCCTCAAGGGCGCGGAATGGATGGGCGGCCACGTCATGCCCACCGGCGATGCGCTGCTGTCGGGCTACTACCTCAACGAGCTGCTGCTGCGCCTGCTGGCGCGCGACGACGCGCACGAGGCCCTGTTCGACGCCTATGGCGGCGTGGTGCAGGTGCTGGCCGGCGATCATGGCGGTGCCCAGGCCGCCACCCAGGCTGCCGCGCTGCGGGCCTTCGAGCTGCTGCTGCTGCGCGGGGTCGGCCTGCTGCCGCAGCTCGACGTGCAGACCCTGACGCTCGAGGCGCTCGAAGCCG
>NZ_JBZAYE010000809.1:0-2855 GCF_058244205.1 Variovorax sp. 20P10.2.4 | reverse complement strand
GCAGCAGGCGCGGCGCATCGAGCTCGAGCCGGCTGAAGGGCAGCGGCACGCCGTAGAACAGGTGCGACTCGCCGTACTGGCCGTGCTCGCGCACGTCGAGCAGCGCGATCTCGCCGCCGTCGTGCAGCCAGCGCTTGAGGGTCTTCGGGTCGATGGAGGTCATGGGGAGCGGAAAGGAAGGAAGCGAGGGAGCCGGCTCAGCGCCGCGTCTGCACGCCGATGCCCATGGTCTGGCAGGTACCGGCCGCGAGGTCGTAGGCGGTACGGCGGTCCAGCGTCTCGAGCGCGCGGCCGTACATGTGGAGGTGGCGGATGGTCTGCTCGCCCTGGATCTCGACCGAGTGGATGTCCTCGGGCATCAGCGCGATGCCGGCGCCGGGCGCGACCACCACCAGCGCGGTCTCCTCGAGCCGGCCCACGCCGGGCACCGAGCCGTCGTCCAGCCGCTGGTAGACGCGGTTGTGCTCGGTGCCTTCCACCGCGGCGATGCAGGCCCAGGTCGTGTGGTTGTGCGGCACGATGCGCTTGCCCGGGCGCATCACGTTGAGATAGAGCGCATAGCTCTGGTCGGCGTCCTCGGCGATCAGGTAGCGCGCCTGGTGTTCGCCGGGCTCGGGCGGCGGGTAGTCGCCGGCCTGCCAGTACTCGGTGCGGGCGGCCAGGCCCTGCAGCGCTTCGAGCACCTCGGCCAGCTTCTCGCGCGTCGGTTCACCGCCGTCGATGGTTTTCTTCATCTGGCCGATGGCGTTCTGGACGGCCTCGCGGCGCGGGGCGGATGCGGTGCTCATGCGGTTTCTCCTGTGGGGATGCCTGATTTCTGTGCAGCCACTGTAGTGAGCCCGGCGCTGCCGAACAATCCAGCACGGGCGCAAAACACATCAATAAAATTAATGGATGCCCACGCTCGACCTCGAACTGCTGCGCACGCTCGCGGCCGTCGTCACCCATCGCAGCTTCGCCGCCGCGGCGGTGCACCTGGACCGCACGCAGTCGGCCGTCACGCAGCAGATGCAGCGGCTCGAGGAGCAGATCGGCCATCCGCTGTTCGCGAAGCAGGGCCGGCAGAAGCGGCTGACCGAGCACGGCCAGCGCCTGCTCAACTACGCGCACCACCTGCTGGCGCTCAACGACGAGGCGCTGCGCAGCCTGCGCGAGGGGCAGCTCGAGGGCAACCTGCGCATCGGCGCGCCGCACGACGTGGCCGAGACCATGCTGCCGCTGCTGCTGACCGAGGTGGCGCGCACCTCGCCGCTGCTGCAGCTCGACATCCACGTGGCGCGCAGCCCCTACCTCATGACTTCGCTCAAGCGTGGCGAGGTCGACATGATCATCTCGAACCGCATCGACACCCAGTTCGAGGGCGTGGTGCTGCGCAACTCGCCGACCGTGTGGCTGTGCGCCGCGGGCTATGTGCACGACCGCGCGAAGCCGGTGCCGCTGATCATGGCCGACGGGCCCAGCATCTTCCGGCGCATCGGCCACGAGGCGCTCGACGCGGCCGGCGTGGCCTGGACGCCGCGCTACACCTCCTCGAGCCTGATCGGCATCAAGGCGGCGCTGCGCGCGGGGCTCGGCGTGACGGCGCGCGGCGTGGAGCAGCTCGACGCGGGCCTGCGCGTGCTCGGCGTGGGCGACGGCATGCCGCGGCTGCCCGACCTGGCCTACCATCTCTACGTGCGCAGCCACGTGGTGAACCCGGTCACGCGGCAGGTGTTCGAGCACCTCAAGAAGCACCTGCGGCTGCCGCGCACCGACGCGGCGGGCTGAGCGGCGCTCAGCGCACCGCGGACAGGGCGTGGCCGTCCTGTTTGGCGCGGTACATCGCCTGGTCGGCGGCCGCGAGCAGGTCGCGCGGCGTCTCGCCGCCGCTGCCCAGCGCGATGCCCACCGACACGCCGATCAGCGTGCTCGCGCGCGCCAGCTGCAGCGGCTCGGCGATCGCCGCGATGCAGCGTTGCGCCAGCACCTGCGCGCCCTGTTCCACGGGCTCGGCGAGGCCGGTGGCGAGCAGCACGAACTCGTCGCCGCCGATGCGCGCCACGGTGTCGGTCTGCCGCACCAGGGCCTGCAGCCGGCCCGCGATCTCGCGCAGCGCGAGGTCGCCGGCCTCGTGGCCCAGGGTGTCGTTGAGCCGCTTGAAACCGTCGAGGTCCAGGTAGAGCACCGCCACCTGCTGCCCATGGCGCGCGGCCTGGGCCAGCGCCTGCTGCAGCCGCTCGTCGAGCAGCTTGCGGTTGGGCAGGCCGGTCAGCGTGTCGTGATGGGCCAGCCGCGCCAGCGCCTGCTGGTTGTCGACCAGCTTGGCCAGCAGCCGGTTGAAGGCCTGCGTCAGGTGGCCGATCTCGTCGTCGCGCACCACGCGCAGCGGCGCCAGCGGCAGCTCGCCGCGCGTCATGCGGTCGGCCTGATCGGCGGCGCGCAGCAGCGGGCGCAGCAGCCAGGTCATGATCAGGCCGATCACGATCAGCACCATCGTCACGGCCGGCGCGCGCTGCTGCAGGATGAAGGCCTGCATGCGCGCCACCGGCGCCAGCGCCTCCGACACCGGCAGCCGCGCCACCACGAACCAGCCGGTGGTCGGCACCGAGGCGATGGCCGAGATCTCGTCGATGCCCCTCGCGTTGCGCGTCGTGCCGCTGCCGCGGTAGCCCGCCATCGCGCGGTCGTGCAACGGGTTCACGCCGTCGGGCGGGGTGGGGGTGAGCATCATCGTCGCATCGGTCGAGGCGACGAACAGCCGGTCGCGCGGCGAGATCACGAGGATGCCGCCGGCCTGGCCCACGCGGCCTTCGAGCAGGTGGTCGAGCAGGCCGTCGGCCGTGAGGTCGGCGGTGCCGAGCAGCACGGCCACCATG
>NZ_JBZAYE010000808.1:0-2857 GCF_058244205.1 Variovorax sp. 20P10.2.4 | reverse complement strand
CTCGACGAGGTGCTGCAGCTGGCCGACCGCGTGGGCGTGATGACGCGCGGCCGCATCGCGGGCGAGTTCGCGCAGCCGGCCGACCGCCAGGCCATCGGACAGGCGATGGTGGACCATGGCTGAAGCCGCGCTCGCCCCCGACACCGCGCGCGGCACGGCACCGCATCGCGTGCAGCCGCTGGCACGCCGCCGCTACGCGCTCGAGATCCGCCAGCACATGGCCTGGCGCTGGCAGGCGCTGATCCTCGCGACCGCGCTGGCCGCGGGCTTCGCGATCTCGGCCGCGATCCTCGTGGCCGCGGGCGTGCCGGCCGACGAGCTCGCCAACGAGTTCGTGACCCAGACCTTCCTCGACGGCCAGAACTTCCGCGCCGTGCTGTTCCAGGCCGCGCCGATGATCCTGGTCGGCCTCGCGGGCTCGCTGGCCTTTCGCGCGCGCTTCTGGAACCTCGGGCTCGAGGGCCAGATGATCTGGGGCGCCATCGGCGCGACCGCCGTCTCGATCTGGCAGCTCGGCCCCGAGCCGCTGCGCCTGCCGCTGATGTTCGCGGCCGCCATCGGCTGCGGCCTGCTGTGGGTGCTCGGGCCCGCCTGGCTCAAGCTCAGGCTGGGCGTGAACGAGATCATCTCGACCTTGATGCTCAACTACATGGCGGCCAACTTCCTGCTGCACCTGGTCTACGGCGCCTGGAAGGATCCGAAGGACAGCTTCCCCTACTCGCCGCAGTTCCGCGCCTTCGAGCGGCTGCCCGAGCTCGGGGCCGGCATCGGCAGCGCGATCCTGCTCGCGGGCATCGTGGCGCTGCTGGCCTGGTGGCTGGTGGGCGTGAGCCGCGCGGGCCTGTACCTGCGCTTCGTCGATGCCAACCCGCGCGTGGCGCATGCCAACGGCGTACCGGTGCGGCGCACGATCTACGGCGCGGTGCTGCTGTCGGGCGCGATGGCCGGGCTCGCGGGCTTCGCGGTCGCCGCGGGCCAGGAGGGCCGGCTCACGCAGGCCTTCTACCAGGGCTACGGCTTCTCGGGCATCCTGATCGCCTTCCTCGCGCGCAACAACCCGCTCGCGGCCACGGTGGTGGCGCTGCTGGTGGCGGCGCTGTTCGTCACCGGGCGCAGCCTGCAGGTGTTCTACCAGGTGCCGTTCTCGATGGTGCAGCTGATCCAGGCCATCATCGTGGTGTGCGTCGCCTCGAGCGACTTCTTCATCCGCCACCGGCTGCGCCGCGTCGGCACGGAGACCGCGCCATGAACGGCGGCGTGATCCTCAACTGGCTCGCGAGCACGCCCGACTTCGCGGTGCCCTATGCGCTGGCCGCCCTCGGCCTGATCCTCAGCGAACGCGCGGGCGTGCTCTCGCTCGGCGCCGAAGGGCTGATGCTGGTCGGCGCGCTGGCCGGCATCGGCGCTCAGATCGCGATCGGCCAGCCCGCGGTGTCGCTGGCGCTCGCGATGCTGGCGGCGGCCACGGTGTCGGTGCTGTTCGCGGTCATGGTGATCTGGCTGCGCGTGAACCAGGTGATCGCCGGGTTGGCGCTGGTGTTCTTCTGCCAGGGGCTCACGGCGCTGGTCGGCAGCCTGGCCGGGTGGACCAACCATGCCACCGAGGGCATCGGCGCGATGGGGCTGTGGCCGCTGTCGCAGCTGCCGGTCGTGGGCCGGCTGTTCGAGCAGAACGCGATGGTGTGGCTCACGCTGCCGCTGTTCGGCGCGGTGGCCTGGTTCTTCGCGCGCACCGCCACCGGTCTGCGGCTGCGCGCCGTGGGCGAGAACCCCCAGGCGGCCGACGCGGCCGGCATCCGCGTGCCGGCTTGGCGCTTCGCGGCGGTGCTCGCGGGCTCGGCGCTGGTGGGCCTGGCGGGCGCCTACATCTCGGTGGTCAGCACCAAGCTGTGGATCGCGGGCATGACCGGCGGGCGCGGCTGGATCGCGGTGGGCCTGGTGATCTTCGCGCGCTGGTCGCCGTGGAAGGCGCTGGTGGGCGCGCTGCTGTTCGGCTGCATCGAGGCGCTGATCCCGCAACTGGCCGCGGCCGGCGTTCGGCTGCCGCAGTACTTCGTGATGATGACGCCCTACGCGGTGACGCTCGGCGTGATGGTCTGGGTGGCGCTGTCGCGGCGCGGCGCCGACGAGGAGCCCGGCGCCCTCGGCCAGGCCTATGTGCGGGAGGAAAGAAGATGACGCTGAAGGCCTGGGTCTACGACGAGCCGCGCGAGCTCGAGGCGGCGCGCTTCGCCGACTACCTCGATCCGAAGACCACCGCGGTGGTCTCGATCGACATGCACCGCGGCCACCTCGACGACGATCCCGCCTGCCCCTGCCCGGCGCCGCGCGCGCGCGAGGTGGTGGCGCCGATCGACGGCTTCCACGACGCAGCGCGCGCGCTCGGCGTGCGTATCGTGCACGTGAAGTCGGTGCTGCGGCCCGACGGCAGCGACGACCTGCGCGGCATTCCGGCCGCCTGGCGGCGCACCTTCCCGCTGCACGTGGGCGAGATCCCGAATGCCGACGCGCATGCCCTCGAGGGCTCGAAGTGGACCGAGTGGGTCACGCGCGTGGAACCCGGCGACCTGCGCGTGGACAGCAAGCGGCGCCTCTCGGCCTTCTATCCCACCGACCTCGACTTCCTGCTGCGCAACCAGCGCATCGAGACCGTCGTGCTCGATGGCGGCTTCACCGACTGCTGCGTGCTCAACACCGCCTTCGACGCCAACAACCACAACTACCGCGTGATCGTGCTGCGCGACCTGGTGCGCGGCACCGACACGCGGCTCGAGAGCGCGGCGCTCGCGATGGTCTCGCTGCACCTCGGGCTGGTGATGGAGTCGCGGGAGCTGCTGCGCCAGTGGCGCGGCTGAGC
>NZ_JBZAYE010000807.1:0-2880 GCF_058244205.1 Variovorax sp. 20P10.2.4 | reverse complement strand
GCACCCTGGGTGCGCAGCGGGCCGATCTCGGCCGGCATGAAGTTGGTCTCGCCGATGAAGCCCGCGACGAAGCGCGTGCGCGGCCGCTCGTACAGCGCCTTGGGCGCGTCGAGCTGCTGGATGCGGCCCTGGTTGAGGATCGCCACGCGGTCGGCCATGGTCAGCGCCTCGCCCTGGTCGTGCGTGACGAAGACCACCGTGATGCCGAGCTGCGACTGCAGCCGCTTGATCTCGAGCTGCATCTCCTCGCGCAGGTTCTTGTCGAGCGCGCTCAGCGGCTCGTCCATCAGCAGCACCTTCGGCTTGTAGACGATGGCGCGCGCCAGCGCCACGCGCTGCTGCTGGCCGCCCGAGAGCTGCGCCGGCATGCGCTTGCCGTAGCCCTCGAGCCGCACCGTGGCCAGCGCCTGCTCGGCCAGGCGGTGCCGCTCGGTGCGCGCCACGCCGCGCATCTTGAGGCCGAAGGCCACGTTGTCGAGCACCGAGAGGTGCGGGAACAGCGTGTACTTCTGGAACACCATGCCGAGGTTGCGCTGGCTCGCGGGCAGGTAGGTGACGTCGCGGCCGTCGATGGCGATGCTGCCGGCATCGGGCAGCTCGAAGCCCGCGATGCTCATGAGGATCGAGGTCTTGCCCGAGCCGCTGGGCCCGAGCAGCGCGAGGAATTCGCCGGGCTGCACGCTCAGCGACACATCGTCGACCGCGCGCACCGCGCCGAAACGCTTGGCGAGGCCGCGGATCTCGATGCCGGCACCGCCGACGCGTTCGGAGCCCGCAACGGGCGGTTGGGTTGCCGTGGATGCCATGCTGCGGATTCCTTTGGGTGCGTGCGGGAGATAGGGACGTCAGCGCCGGCCGAAGCGCGCTGCGACGGCGGCGAAGGCCGCGTCGGTGGCCTGCAGGGCCAGGTCGATGTCTTGCACGGTGTGTGCCAGCGACAGGAACATGTTGTGCTTGGGATGCAGGTAGACGCCGCGGCGCAGCGCCTCGACCGTGAACACGGCCCCCTTGTCGAAGCCCGGGTCTTCGTCGAACAGGATCAGCGGCAGCGCCGCCGGGCCCGTCTGGCGCACCAGCACCCCATGGCTCGCGGACTGCGCGGCGATGCCGTCGCGGAAACGCTGGCCCATGGCCTGCACATGGCCCACCACGTCCTGCGCATCGGCCACTTCGATGGTCGCGAGGCCTGCGGCCATCGCCACGCCGCCCGACCAGAACGAGCCCGTGGTGTAGATGCGCGTGGCCGCCTCGCGCAGCGCATCGACCCCGGTCACGGCCGCGAGCGCATAACCATTGGCGATCGACTTGCTCCAGGCGCTGAGGTCGGGCCGCACGCCCACGGTCTCCCAGCTGCCGCCCGCATGCACGCGAAAGCCCGCGCGCACCTCGTCGAGGATCAGCGCGGCACCGGCCTGGTCGCAGAGTTCGCGGGCACGGCGCGCGAACTCGGGCGTGGGCAGCTCCTGGTCGATGCCCAGGTCGTGCTTGAAGGCCGCGCAGACGATGGCCGCGAGGTCTGTGCCTGCCTGAGCAACGGCAGTCTCGAGGCTCGCGATGTCGTTGTAGGTGTAGTGAATCAGGTGCGCGCGGTCCTCGGGCGTGATGCCCTGGGGGATCGGCGTACACCAGGGATCGGCACCGTGATAGGCCTTGGTCGCAACCAGCACCTTGCGCTTGCCGGTGGCCGCGCGCGCCACCATGAGGCAGACGGTGGTGGCATCGGTGCCGTTCTTCTGGAACAGCACCCAGTCGGCATGGGCGCTGCGCGCGACGAAGCGTTCGGCCAGTTCGACGAAGCGCGCCGTGGGGCCGTCGAGGCAGTCGCCCAGGGCCTGCTGCTTGCGCGCCGCCTCATCGACCACCGGATGGTGATGGCCCAGCAGGTTCGGACCCCAGCTGCACATGAAGTCGATGTATTCGTTGCCGTCGACGTCCCAGACGCGGCAGCCCTGGCCGCGCTCGAAGAACTGCGGATAGCCCGCGGGCAGCGAGGCCGCGTTCAGGTGCCCCGTCATGCCGCCGGGCACGACCTTGGCGGCGCGTTGCCGGAGCTGGAGATCGTGCTGGTTCGGCCTGTTCTGCGAGGCGGCGGACGACATTCGGGAACCCTTCGTTGCGTTAGTTTTGAGGCATGATATATCATATTTACTGTAGCGCAATAGCTCACAAACCCGGCATCCGCCCTCGCACGAGAACGATCGGAGACACCCATGGCATTACTGTTCGGCGCCCTCGCCGATGACCTGACCGGCGGCATGGAACTGGCCGCGATGCTGGTGGCGCACGGCGTGCGCTGCGGCTTCGTGACGCGGCCCGAAGCCCTGGCCGAACTCGGCGACGAACTCGACGCGGTGGTGATCGCGCGCAAGACGCGCGTGGTGCCGGCGGCCGACGCGGTCGCGGCCTTCGAGGCCGGCGCCCGCGCGCTGCTCGAGCGCGGCGCGCGCCAGCTCTTCTTCAAGTACTGCGCCACCTTCGACTCCACCGACGACGGCAACATCGGCCCCTGCGCCGACCTGTTGCGCGAGCTCACGGGCGCGAAGCTCACCGCCTTCTGCCCCTCGTTCCCCGAGGCCGGCCGCCGCGTGTTCCAGGGCCATCTGTTCGCCGACCAGATGCTGATCTCGGAGTCGCCCAAGCGCTTCGACCCGCTGACGCCGATGCTCGACCCCAACCTCGTGCGCACGCTGCAGCGGCAGACCAAGACCCGCGTCGGCCTGATCCCGCAGCAGGTGGTGCATGCGGGCCCCGAGGCGATGCGCGCGCACGTGGCCGCGCTCGAGGCCGAGGGCACCGGCTTCGCGATCGCCGACGCGGCCGAGCCCGAGGACCTGCGCGCCCTCGCCGGCCTGACCTGGGACTGGCCGCTGATGACCGGCA
>NZ_JBZAYE010000806.1:0-2903 GCF_058244205.1 Variovorax sp. 20P10.2.4 | reverse complement strand
CGCACCGGCACGGCCCGGTCGTGGCCGACGGCGGGCACGGCCACGTTCTCGTTGGCCGAGCCCATCGCGAACTCGTCGCAGCTGAGCTTGCCGAGTGTGACGGTGCCGGCCTCGGCGAGGCGGCGCACCACGGTGGCGTCGAAGGGCGAGCGGTAGCCCGCGAGCATCTTCGAGCCCGCGGTGGTGGCGAAGTCGGTGGTGACGAAGATGTCCTTGTGCGCGATCGGTACGCCGGCCAGCGCCGGGGCGTTGCCGGCCGCGATCGACGCGTCGGCCGCGCGGGCCTGGGCCAGCGTGGCGTCCTCGTTCACTTCGACGAAGCTGCCGAGTGCCTGGTGGGCCTTCATGCGGCCCAGGAAGTGCTGCGCGGCCTCGACGGCCGAGACTTCGCGTCCGGCCAGCGCCTTCGCCAGCGCGGCCACCCCGAGGTGGTGCAGGTCCTTGGCGCCGCTCATTCGATCACCTTGGGCACGAGGAACAGGCCGGCTTCGACGGCGGGGGCGCTGCGCTGGTTGGCTTCGCGGTTGTCCGGCTCGCTCACGACGTCCTCGCGCAGGCGCAGGACGATGTCCTCGATGGCGGCCACGGGATGGGCCAGGGGCTCGATGCCGGTGGTGTCGACCGAGCGCATGCGCTCGACCACGTCGAAAAAGCCGTTGAGCTGGCTGAGCATGCGCTCGCTTTCGTCGGGGGCGAGCTGCAGCCGCGCCAGGGAGGCGATGCGGGCGATATCGGAAGCGGAAAGGGACATGGTGGAACCGGCCGAAAAACCGGAGGTAAATAGCGCGCCGCAAGGGCCGCCAACACGGGATTCAGAGGGGATTCGGGTATTATCCCGCCTTTGCCGCAACCCCCGCGAACGCGCCGGCTTTTGCTGCAAAAACGATCAAATTCACCCTTCCAGCACCCCCAAAACACCCATAGAGTGAGCGACGTTCTGCCGATGCGCAGCCCGTGCTCCAGAGGATTCCGCACATGTTTGGAGCTTTCCGTCGGTACTTCTCCACCGACCTCGCGATCGACCTCGGCACCGCCAACACGCTCATCTTCGCCCGCAACAAGGGCATCGTGCTGGACGAACCGTCGGTCGTCGCCATCCGCCACGAAGGCGGTCCGCATGGCAAGAAGGTGATCCAGGCCGTCGGCCGCGAAGCCAAGGCCATGCTCGGCAAGGTGCCGGGCAACATCGAAGCCATCCGCCCGATGAAGGACGGCGTGATCGCCGACTTCGTGATCACCGAGCAGATGATCAAGCAGTTCATCAAGATGGTGCACCCGCGCACGCTGCTCACGCCGAGCCCGCGCATCATCATCTGCGTGCCCTGCGGTTCCACCCAGGTCGAGCGCCGCGCCATCAAGGACGCGGCCGAGGCCGCGGGCGCGACCTCGGTCTACCTGATCGAGGAACCCATGGCCGCGGCCATCGGCGCCGGCCTGCCCGTCAGCGAGGCCTCGGGCTCGATGGTGGTCGACATCGGCGGCGGCACCACCGAGGTGGGCGTCATCAGCCTCGGCGGCATGGTCTACAAGGGCTCGGTGCGTGTCGGCGGCGACCGCTTCGACGAGGCCATCATCAACTACATCCGCCGCAACTACGGCATGCTGATCGGCGAGCCCACGGCCGAGGTCATCAAGAAGAGCATCGGCTCGGCCTTCCCGGGCTCCGAGGTCAAGGAAATGGAAGTCAAGGGCCGCAACCTCTCCGAGGGCGTGCCGCGCAGCTTCACGATCAGCAGCAACGAAGTGCTGGAAGCCCTGACCGACCCGCTCAACAACATCGTCTCGGCCGTCAAGAACGCGCTCGAGCAGACCCCGCCCGAACTCGGCGCCGACATCGCCGAGCGCGGCATGATGCTCACCGGCGGCGGCGCGCTGCTGCGCGACCTCGACCGCCTGCTGGCCGAGGAAACCGGCCTGCCGGTGCTGGTCGCCGAGGACCCGCTGACCTGCGTGGTGCGCGGCTGCGGCATCGCCCTCGAGCGCATGGACCGGCTGGGAAGCATCTTCACGAGCGAGTGAATGCAGCGCCGCCTCCATCGGCCGGCCCCCGCTTGCGCGGGCCGGCCTTTTGTCATCTGATGCCGCAGCACCCGACCTGATCCCATGCCCCTGGGCACGCTCGACCGCACCGCGCCACCCCTGTTCAACCAGGGGCCATCGGCGCTGAGCAAGCTGATCTTCTTCAGCACGCTCGCGCTTTTCCTGATGGTGGCGGACGCCCGCTTCCACATCGTGCAGCCGGTGCGCCAGGCCATCGCGGCCGTGCTCTACCCGGTGCAATGGGTGGCGCTCAAGCCCGTGCAGTTCGTGGTGGGCGCCGGCGGCTACCTCGAGGACCTGCAGACCGCGCAGAAGAACGAGGCCGACGCGCGCAAGGCGCTGATGCTGCAGGCCGAGCGCGCGAGCCAGGCCGACACGCTGGCGCAGGACAACGCGCGGCTGCGCGCGCTGCTCGAGCTGCGCCAGCTGCAGCAGACGCCGGGCCGCGCAGCCGAGGTGCTGTACGACGCGGCCGACCCCTACACGCGCAAGATCGTCATCGACCAGGGCCTGGCCCAGGGCGTGGCGCCGGGCTCGCCGGTGATCGACGCGCAGGGCGTGCTCGGCCAGGTGACGGCGGTGCAGCCCTTCACGAGCGAGGTCACGCTGGTGATCGACCGCGACCTCTCCATTCCCGTGCAGAACACCCGCACCGGCGTGCGCAGCGTGGCCTTCGGCGATGCCTCGGCGCATGGCGGCGGGCTCGAGCTGCGCTTCATGGCCGCCAACGCCGACCTGCAGGAGGGCGACCTGCTGTCCACCAGCGGCGTCGACGGCATCTATCCCGCCGGCCTGCCGGTGGCGAAGATCGAGCGCATCGAGCGCCGCGCCGACTCGGCCTTCGCGCGCATCTACTGCGTGCC
>NZ_JBZAYE010000805.1:0-2903 GCF_058244205.1 Variovorax sp. 20P10.2.4 | reverse complement strand
ACGGTGCGGCCGCCTTCGCGCACGCTCGCATAGAGCGAACCCTGGGCACGCGCCAGCACGCGCACGCGGTGGGCGCCGTCGACTGGATCGAAACCCTCGCCGAGGAACAGCGCCGCCCAGGCCTCGTCGGGCGCGGTGTCGACCTCGGCCGGCAGCACGCCGGCCGGTGCCACGGCCTGCATCCGGCGCAAGGTGGCGGTCTGCACCAGCGTGGGCTTGGCGCCGCGATAGCGCCGGGCTTCGAGCTCGGCGCGCAGGCCGTCGAAGCAGGCGAGATCGGCCAGCCGCAGCATGGGCGGGAGCCCCTGCGCGGCGTAGCCTTGCTCGATCCGCTCGAGCGTGCCCTCGGCCGCCGGCGCATGGCGCAGCGGCACGGCGGAGCGGGCGCGCGAGACCGTGCCGTGGTCGAAGGGCAGCAGCCAGCCCTCGATGGCGCCGACGGCATCGGGCGACACGGCCGCGACCGTGGCGCGCTCGATCGCTTCGACTTCGGCACTCATGGATTGGGCTCCGGCGGCGCGAACTTCGCGCTGGCCACGCTCTTGAGCAGCGACTCGCGCTGGTTGCGGCTGATGCCGCGCACGCCCTCGGCCACCCACTTCACGCGGTCGGGATCGATGGCCCCATCGCGCCGCCACTGCTCGAGCACCGCCTGCGGCTTGTGCAGCATGGCCGCGAGCCAGACCGCCTGCGCCGGTTCGAGGCTGCGCGCGCTGCGCTTGAAATAGCGCTTGGCCGCGGCTTCCGCGCCGCAGAGGTTGCCGCCCCAGGGCGCGTTGTCGAGATAGAGCTGCAGGATGCGCGCCTTGCCCAGCGTCTGTTCCATCTCGACCGCGTAGAGCAGCTCGCGCAACTTGCGTTCGGCCGTGCGCTCGCTGCCGGTCGCCAGCAGCTTCGCGAGCTGCTGCGTGAGCGTGCTGCCGCCGCGCTTCTGCGCGCCTTCCTTCTGGTTGTTGTCGATCGAGGCCAGGATCTCGGTCAGGTCGTAGCCGGTGTGGGTGAAGAAGCGCTGGTCCTCCGCCGCGATGACCGCGCGCGCGAGCCAGCTGTCGTTGGTCAGCCTGGCCGAGGGGCCGCAGCTGGTGCGCGCGCCCAGCATGGCTTCGGTGCCCAGACCCTCGACCGTGAACTGGCTGACGCTGGGCAGCACCGAGAAGGTGGCTTCGGGCAGCACGACGTGGCCGCGCAGCGCCAGCGTGCCGCCGATGCGCGCGCGCTGCAGCTCGGGCAGGCCGGGCACCAGCACCGCGTACCAGCGCGCGATCGGCGCGTCCTGGATGTCGACGCTGAACTGCAGGTTCTTCGGCGCGAGGCGGCCTTCCCACTTGCCCTGCAGCGTGGCGGCGGGATCGCCCACGGGCGATCCCTGCGGCGTGGCGCCGAGCGTGCCGTTGAGCGTGTTGCCGTCGCGGCGCACCGTGGCCACCAGCTGCTGCACGCGGATCGGCTGCGCGCCCAGCGCCGGCAGCTCGACGCTGCATGGCGCGCAGTGCAGCTCGAGCAGGCCGTCGGCCGCCTTCCAGGCGAAGCGCACGGTGCCGTGGCCGGTGTCGAGCGAGCGGCCGTCGAGCCACGGCGCGAACCAGGGCGAGGTGGCGATGCGCACCGCGGTCGGCACGCCGGTCTCGAAGGCGAGCGGACCGGCCTTCACCGTGGTGCGCCATTCGCCGGGCGCGGGGGCCAGCGCGAGCTTGACGATCAGGAAGATCGCCACGCCGGCCGTGATCACCAGGGCCAGCAGGCCGAAGAGGAGAAATCGCAGGGTCTTTTTCAGCAATGGGTTCACATCGGTCTCGCCACGGTGACGGCTTGCCACGGTCCGTTCGACCGGCCGCTGGCTGCCGCCCAGTACCAGGCTGAAGTGTCGGTGAAAGCGGCGCCATCGGCGTCGACGATGCGCTCGCAGACGCGTAACTTTTGCCCGCCGTGCCGTTGCGCAACAAAACAGCGCCACAAATGCGATTCGCCGGCCTGCACCTGGTGCTCCAGCCGCTCCTGCGCGATGCGGTAGCCGAGCGCGCGATAGCAGTCGGCGGCCGGATGCAGCATGCGCGTGGGCTCGCGCACCTCGCGCATTACCAGGGTCTGGCGGCCGTCGGTCATGCGGCCGATGGCGCCCGGGAAGCGGTCCGCGAAGCGCTGCTCCACCTCGCTGAGCGCGAGCGGACGCAGCGCGGCACCGTCCCATTCGCGAGGCCACTCGATCGTGCTCGCCACCGGCGCGGCCACGGCCGGCGCGCGCAGCGCGGCGGCGCCCGACCACAGGATGCACAGCAGCATCGCGACGGCGAACAGCGTCTTGTGGCCCATGCGGTTGATGAAATGGTTCGCGAACAGGCGCTCGAACATGTGCTCAATGGGCAGTGTCGACACGGCGGCCTCCCTGGGTGGTGATCAGGCCCGGAACGGGCCGCATGACGAAATCGAGGCCCGCGTCGCTTCGCTCGCGCGTCATCAGCCGCGCGATGGCACCGCACACCAGCGCCAGCACGACCAGGCCCAGCGCGTTGTGCGCCCACGGCGCCAGCGGATGGCCGGCGCCCTCGCAGGCGATCAGCACGCTGTTGCGCACGATGTTGCCGGCCAGCACCGCGAGGCCGACCAGCGGCAGCCGGGCCAGGAAGCCGCGGTCGGCGCGCCGCGCCCACAGCGCGACGGCACAGGCCGTGAAGTAGCCGAGCCAGACCATCTGCACGCCCGAACACGGCGCATCGACGATCACCATCCGGCCATCGATCAGCAGGGTGCTGCCTTCACGCGCCACCTCGAAGCCCGGTGCCAGCAGCCAGCGGCTGGCCTCGGCCGTCACCACGCGCAGCGGATAGCCGGCATAGAACTGCAGCGACGAGAGCAGTGGCAGCGCCAGCACCGCGAGACCCGCGACCGGCACGGCCGCCACGCGG
>NZ_JBZAYE010000804.1:0-2910 GCF_058244205.1 Variovorax sp. 20P10.2.4 | reverse complement strand
GCGTGCTGCCGCTGGAGGCACGGCAGGCAGCACAGGAAGAAGCGGAAGCGCTGCCGCTCTAGGACGGGCTCAGCCCGCCAGCCGCCCCGCCACCAGCTGCAGCACCCGGTCGCAGCGCCGCGCCAGGTCCTGGTCGTGCGTGACCATCACGAAGGCCGTGCCGTGGCGGCGCGCGAGGTCGAGCATCAGCTCGAACACGGTGTCGGCGGTGCTGCGGTCGAGGTTGCCGGTGGGCTCGTCGGCCAGCACGCAGGCCGGCTGCGTGACCAGCGCGCGCGCGATCGCCACGCGCTGGCGCTCGCCGCCCGACAGCTCGGCCGGCCGGTGGTGCAGCCGCTCGCCCAGGCCCACGCTCTGGAGGATCTTCGTCGCCGACTGCGCGGCCGTGGCCGGGTCGACGCGGCGGATCTTCAGCGGCATCGCCACGTTGTCGAGCGCGCTGAACTCGGGCAGCAGGTGATGGAACTGGTAGACGAAGCCCAGGTGCAGGTTGCGCAACCGGCCCTGCTCGGCGGGGTCGGCATGCGCGATGTCCTTGCCGAGCAGCTCGACATTGCCCGAGGTCGGCGAATCGAGCCCGCCCATCAGGTGCAGCAGCGTGCTCTTGCCCGAACCCGAGGCGCCGACGATGGCCAGCGTCTCGCCGGCATGCACGTCGAGGTCGATGCCGTGCAGCACGGTCAGGTCGAGGCGCCCTTCGTGGAAGCGCTTGGTCAGGCCGCGCGCCTTCAATACGACTTCACTCATAGCGCAGCGCCTCGGCGGGATTCACGCGGCTGGCGCGCCAGCTCGGATACAGCGTGGCCAGGAAGGCCAGCACCAGGGAGATGATCGCGATCGGCATGATGTCGCTGCGCTGCGGGTCGCTGGGCATCTTGCTGATCAGGTAGATGTCCTTGGGCAGGAAGCTCGCATGGAACAGCTGCTCGAGGAAGGGCACGATCACGTCGATGTTGTAGGCGATGCCCAGGCCCAGCAGCAGGCCGGCCACGGTGCCGATCACGCCCACCATCGCGCCCTGCACCACGAAGATGCCCATGATGCTGCGCGGCGAGCTGCCCAGGGTGCGCAGGATCGCGATGTCGGCGCGCTTGTCGGTCACCGTCATCACCAGCGTCGACACCAGGTTGAACGCAGCCACCGCCACGATCAGCGTGAGGATGATGAACATCATGCGTTTCTCGACCTGCACGGCCGCGAACCAGGTCTTGTTCTGGCGCGTCCAGTCGCGGATCAGGAACTGGCCCGGCAGCGAGACGGCCATCTCGTCGGCCACGTCGCGCGCCTGGTTGAGGTCCTTCAGGCGGATGCGGATGCCGGTCGGGCCCTCGAGCCGGAACACGCGCGCCGCGTCTTGCTCGTTGATCAGGGCCAGCGCCGAATCGTATTCGTAGTGGCCCGAGTCGAAGGTGCCGACCACGGTGAACTGCTTGAGGCGCGGCACCACGCCGGCCGGCGTGACCTGGCCGCCCGGCGCCACCAGCGTGACCTGGTCGCCGGGCTGCACGAACAGCGAGCGCGCCAGCTCGCCGCCCAGCACGATGCCGAACTCGCCGGGCACCAGCTTGTCGAGCGTGCCCTTGGGCGCGGCGGCCGCGATGTCGGTGACCTCGGGCTCGAGCTTGGGCTCGATGCCGCGCACCAGCGTGCCCTTCATGTCCTCGCCGCGCGCGATCAGCGCCTGGGTCGCGATGAAGGGCGCCGCGCCGACCACCTCGGGGTACTTGCGCGCGGCCGCCATGATGGTGTCGAGCTCGGGCAGGGCCTGGCCGTCGCGCGAGATGATCTCGATGTGCGAGACCACGCCCAGCATGCGGTCGCGCACTTCCTTCTGGAAGCCGTTCATCACGCTCAGCACGATGATCAGCGCGGCCACGCCGAGCGCGATGCCGAGCATCGAGACGCCCGAGATGAACGAGATGAAGCCGTTGCGCCGGGTCGCCCGGCCCGCGCGCGTGTAGCGCCAGCCGAGCTGCAGTTCGTAGGGGAGTCGCATCAGGTCTCCTGCGGCGCTCGGGGCGACGGCATGGGTCGGTTCATGGGAAAAAGGGTGAAGACGAAGAGGAAGGCGGGCGGAATTGTGGCATCCCGGACAATAGGCCCATGGCCGAACCCGCTCCCGCCCGTCATCTCCTGATTCCCTTTGCCGGCCGCGGTTCCCCGTCCTGCCGCGCAGCCCTCCCAACCTTAAGGTTGCCCAAGCTCGAGGCCCTGCTCGGCCGGCTCGCCGTCACGGCCACCGACACGCAGGACGAAAGCACCCGCTCCCCGCCGCACGAACGCGCCCTGGCGCGCGCGCTCGGCATCGCCGCGGCCGACGGCTGCATCCCCTGGGCCGCGCTCGAGGCGCGCCGCAACGGCGCCGCCGAAGCGAGCGATACCGGCGCCTGGGGCCTGGTCACGCTGTGCCACTGGCAGGTCGGCATCGACGACGTGGTGCTCGGCGATCCCTCGGCGATCGAGATCGACGCCGAGGAGTCGGCCGCGCTGCTGGCCGCGGCGCGCCCCTTCTTCGAGGAGGACGGCATCGCGCTGCATCCGTCCGCGCGCCCCGGCCGCTGGCTCGCGCGCGCGCCGATCTTCCAGGACCTCGCCACCGCCGCCATCGACCGCGCCGTGGGCCACCCGATCTCGCAGTGGTCGCCGCTGGCCGATGCCGCGCGACCGCTGCGCCGGCTCCAGAACGAGATGCAGATGCTGCTCTACACCCAGCGCGTGAACGACGACCGCGCCGCGCGCGGCGCGCCGCCGATCAATTCCTTCTGGCTCAGCGGCACCGGCGCGCTCCCCGCGGGTGCCGTCAGCTCCGAAGGCCCGGCACCGCAGGTCGACGATTCGCTGCGCACCGCCGCGCTGCACGACGACGGCATCGGCTGGGCCGAGGCCTGGCAGGCGCTCGACGCGGGCCCC
>NZ_JBZAYE010000803.1:0-2911 GCF_058244205.1 Variovorax sp. 20P10.2.4 | reverse complement strand
GGCACCGGCGACCTCGAGCTCTACGCCGGCGGCAGCTACCGGCAGGAGTCGCTGTTCGGCGTGTACACCGCGGGCACCTCGGTGGCCGGCACCGGCAACGACTCGGGCTACAACGCGCCGCGCGCCAGGCTGCCCGACGGCAGCGTGCTCGGCGCGGGCAACGCGGACTACGAGCGCACGCTGCCCGTGCAGCGCCTGTGGTTCACCGAGAACGGCGGCGACTTCACGCTCTCGGCGCAGGGCGACATCCTCGGCTACCTGCAGCCCGAGACCCTGTCGACCGGCGAGTGGCTGTGGCGCCAGGGCGGCGCGGAGATCGGCGAGCGCACGGCCTGGGGCCTGAACTTCGGCAGCTATGCCATCGACGGCTGGCCGACCCTCGCGCAGCCGCGGCTGGGCTTCGGCGGTTTCGCCGGCATGGGCACGCTCGGCGGCGGCAATGCCAGCGTGCACGCGGGCGGCAACATCGGCACCACGGGCTCCTTCACGCGCGGCCTGCTGGTCGCGGTGGGCAGCACCGGCCGCGTCGCCGACGGCGGCGTGCTGACGCAGACCGGTGGCGGCAATCTCGACGTCTCGGCCGGCGGGCAGATCCGCACCGGCCTGTATGCGAACCTGCGCGGCGACACGCGCATGGCGGCCGCCGACGTGGGCAGCGTGGTGCTCAAGAACTTCGCCACGCCCAACAGCCAGGACCCGCGCGCGGTCGACCCGCACACGCCCTACAGCGGGCAGCGCGACGGCGTCGTGAACTTCGCGCCGGGCGACGGCGTGCTGCGCATCGAGACGCTGGGCGACCTCGCGATCGGCGCGGTGGTGGATGCGGGCCGCGCGGGCGAGCGCGTCGAGACGCAGGCCAGCAACGGCAGCTTGAGCGGCCCGACCGCCAGCTGGTTCACGCTGTGGACCGACCGCACGGCGCTCGACCTGTTCTCCGCGGGCGGCAACGTCTCGCCCTTCGGCATGCCGAACATGGATCCCGTGACCAACATCCAGGACGTGAGCAGCAGCACGAACATCATGCCGGCCACGCTGAGCGCGGTGGCGGCCGGCGGCAGCATCTACTACGCGACCGAGAGCCCCGGTGCCGGCCAGATGATGCCGTCGCCGGTCGGCCATCTGGACCTGCTGGCGCGCGACCTCGTGAGCGGCGACGCGACCAATTCCGTCACCTTCGGGCACAACCCGATCGGGCCGCTGGGCACGGCGCTGTCGAGCATGGTCACGCCGCTGCGCCCGGGCTGGCGCATGCTGCGCGACGTCCCCAGCAACCCGCTGGCCGCCACCAACTACTGGAACGCCAGCAAGCTGCAGCAGTACGAGTGGGACGCGATGTACCAGAACAGCTTCGCCGACTACATTCCCGCGCACATCGGCACGGGCGGCACGTTGTTCAACTTCGGGCTCAACACCGTGAGCGACGCCAGCACGGCCGGCACCGGCGTGGCCTCGCACATCTATGCGGTCGACGGCGACGTGCTGGCGGTGCAGATCGGCAGCCTGCAGAACGTGAGCCTGGGCAACGGCGAGGCGCCGATCCCGACCTACCTGGCCTCCAAGCCGCTGCGCATCCTGGCCGGCGGCGACATCGTCAACAGCAGCGGCCTGATCGTGCAGAGCGACCCGGCCGAGATCTCGATGATCGCGGCCGGCGGCGACATCCTCTACACCAACTTCAGCATCGCCGGCCCCGGCACGCTCGAGGTGTCGGCGGGCGGGCAGGTCTACCAGGGCAACCGCGCCAGCCTGACCAGCCTGGGCGCCATCGCGCTCGGCGACCGACGCCCCGGTGCCGACATCGTGGTGCAGGCGGGCCTGGGCGTCGGCCCGCGCGGGCAGGGCGCGAGCGACTTCGCGGGCTTCGCGGCGCAGTACCTCGACCCGGCCCGCGTGATCGCCCCCTCGGCGGCGCTGGCCGACCAGCCCGGCAAGGTGGTGAAGACCTACGACGCCGAGCTCGCGCAATGGCTGCGCGAACGCTTCGGCTACGCGGCTTCGTCGCCGGCCGATGGACTGGCGCATTTCCAGGCGCTGCCGCCCGAGCAGCAGCGCGTGTTCGTGCGCGCGGTGTTCTATGCCGAGCTCACGGCCGGCGGGCGCGAGTACAACGACCCCGACAGCAAGCGCTACGGCAGCTACCTGCGCGGGCGCAACGCGATCGCGGCGCTGTTCCCCGAACGCGATGCGAACGGGCAGCCGATCGCGCGCGCGGGCGGCCTCACGCTCTACCAGGGCAGCAACGGCAACGCCGGCATCCGCACCGTGGTGGGCGGCGACATCCAGACCCTGACGCCGGGCGGCAGCACCATCGTCGGCGTGGAGGGCGTGACCCCGGCGAGCGTGGGAAGCGTGAGCCCCGCCGGCCTCATCACCCAGGGCGAGGGCAGCATCGACATCTACAGCCAGGGCAGCATCCTGCTGGGCCTGTCGCGCATCATGACCACCTTCGGCGGCGACATCCTCGGCTGGTCGGCCACGGGCGACATCAATGCCGGGCGCGGTTCGAAGACCACGCTGGTCTACACGCCGCCCAAGCGCGAGTACGACACGCTGGGCAACGTGAAGCTCTCGCCCAACGTGCCGAGCACGGGCGCCGGCATCGCGACGCTCGATCCGATTCCGGAAGTGCCGCCGGGGGACGTGGACCTGATCGCGCCTCTCGGGACCATCGACGCGGGCGAGGCAGGGATTCGCGTGTCGGGCAACGTCAATCTCGCGGCCTTGCAGGTGGTCAACGCGGCCAACATCCAGGTCAAGGGCGAGTCGGCCGGGTTGCCGGTGGTGGCCTCGGTCAACGTCGGTGCGCTCACGAATGCGAGTGCCGCCGCCGCGCAGGCCACGATGGCGGCGCAGGACGTGATGCAGCGCGAACGCGCGAGCGCACGCCAGGCCTTGCCCTCCGTGTTCACCG
>NZ_JBZAYE010000802.1:0-2913 GCF_058244205.1 Variovorax sp. 20P10.2.4 | reverse complement strand
CGGCGAAGGCGGCGAGCCAGCGCAGGCGGCGTGCGTCGAGCCGCGCGCGCGGCGTCGTGGGAGTGGCGTGCATGGGGATCCCTCTGTTGTGGGTTGTTGTCGCGGGTCCCCGGAAGATACGAAGCCAACATGCAAGCCGTGTTACAGCGCCGTGTCACCGGCCCGCGCCAGCCCCTTTCACGCCCGCATGCCGTTTACTTCGCGCCCGGATGCAACCCCAGCACATTCGCCCCGATGGCAGGATCGACGAAGCGCTCGAGCCGCTGCGGGTGCAGGATCACCGTGATCTCGCACGAGCCCGTGCCCACCGTCAGGCCCAGCAGGTGGCCGCCCGCGCCGATGAAGCTGCCGTCGGTCACGATGCCGTGCGCATGGATCGAGGGCTTGCCTTCCTTCCAGGCGATGGAGCCCGTGAGGTTGGCGAGTTCGACGTCCTTGAAGGTCTTCGGGTTGAAGACCTTCTTCGCGAAGTCGTAGAAGCCGAAGGTGGCCTCGCGCATGAAGCCGATGCCCACGATGCTGGCGCTCGGTATCTGCTCGACCACGGCGAGGCGCTCGAGGTGCGCGAGCACGTCGTCGCCGTTGCGCAGCACCATCAGGTAACCGGTGGGCGTGCGCGTGACCTTGCCGGTCAGGTCCTGCGCGCCGGCCGAGGCGCTGAAGGCGAGCGAGGCACAGGCGGTGGCCAGTGCGAAGAGGGCGGAGGCGAGGGTCTTGAACATCGGTCTGTCTCGTTTCTTTTTGAAGATGCAACCAGGTTGCGGATTCGGCTTTCGCCGCACGGATGAGGAACGGCCGCACGCCCGCACCGTGGTGCTGGCGCGCCGCTGTCCGGCACGGGTGGCCGCGGGCCGTGGCCCGCGGAAGATCAGGAACTCACGAGGCGTTCGTGCTCTGGGCGACGGCCGCGTGCACCTTCGCGCGCAGCCGCGCCACATCGACGACGAAGCGGCTGTGCGCGCCGCTCGCGACCTCCTTGTCGCCTTCGTGCACCGTGAACTCGAAGTCCACGCCGCGGCCGTCGACCGTGCGCACGCGCGCCTCGATGCGCACCGGCTGGCCCAGCAGCGTGGCGCCCACGTGCTTCAGCGCGATCGCGGTGCCGACCGAGGATTCGCCCGCGCCCACGTGGTCGAGCAGGAAGTCGAGGCAGGTCTGCTCGACGTCGCGCACGAGCTCGGGCGTGGCATAGATGCGCAGGTCCTCGCCGAGGAAGTCGACGGTGCGCGGGCGGTCGATCACGAGTTCGCGGCGGGCGAGGGCGCCTGGGCGCAGTTCTGGGTTCATGGGGGTTGGTCCGAAAGCGTTGAGCGTCAATTGACGTTGTCCCGACTGGCCGTGCGTCGGTGCGAAGGGCAGTCTAGGAATCGCGGCGCGGCGCGGCAAACGAGTTTTTCTCGAAGCATTGCGTAGAAAATATTGAAGGCCCCGCGCCCCCGTCCCGTGCCCGCTCCCGAAGGAATCCGTCCACCATGTCGCGCCCCATTCCCCCGCTCAATCCGCTGCGTGCCTTCGAGGTCGCGGCGCGGCACCTGAGCTTCACGCGCGCGGCCGACGAGCTCTTCGTCACGCCCTCGGCCGTGAGCCACCAGATCAAGACGCTCGAGGAGAACCTCGGCATCGCGCTGTTCGTGCGCGACACCAAGTCGCTCGCGCTCACCGCCGCCGGCAAGGCCTACCTGCCCGGTATCCAGGAAGCCTTCAAGCAGGTGATGTACGCGACGCAGCAACTGCGCCAGTCGCAGGGCACGCCCTCGCTCAAGATCAACCTGCCGCCGACCTTCGCGGTCAAGTGGCTGATCCCGCGCATGCGCCGCTTCATGCAGGCCTACCCCGACATCGACCTCGAGATATCGACCTCCAAGCACATGGTCGACTTCACGCGCGAGGACTTCGACATGGCGGTGCGCTACGGCCGCGGCATCTACCCGGGCCTGCACTCCGAGCTGTGCCTGCCGGTCGAGGTGTTCCCGGTCTGCAGCCCGGCGCTGATGCAGGGCGACCATCCGCTGCGCACGCCGGCCGACCTCAAGCACCACGTGCTGCTGCACGACAACAGCACCTACAGCGACGTGAGCAATCCCGACTGGGGCATGTGGCTCGAGCATGCGGGCGTGAGCGACGTGGACGTGACGCGCGGCCCCTCGTTCTGGCCCAGCCACCTGGTGATCGCCGCCGCGGTCGACGGGCTCGGCGTGGCGCTGGTGAAGAAGAACTGGGTGA
Source organism: Variovorax sp. 20P10.2.4 (assembly GCF_058244205.1). Classification (NCBI taxonomy): domain Bacteria; kingdom Pseudomonadati; phylum Pseudomonadota; class Betaproteobacteria; order Burkholderiales; family Comamonadaceae; genus Variovorax; species Variovorax sp. 20P10.2.4. Next base: position 690 of record NZ_JBZAYE010000802.1, on the reverse strand, counting down.
TGAAGGACCTGGCCGACGGCCTGCTGGTGCGGCCCTTCGACGTCACGCTGCCGGTGGAGTTCTCCTACTTCATGGTCTATCCGCAGGACCGCGCCGCCGATGCGCGCATCGCGGCCTTCGTGTCATGGGTGCACGAAGAACGCGCGAAAGACGAGGCGGCGGCTCAGAGCCTGTAGAGCCGCACGGCGTTGTCGTGCAGCAGCTGCCGGCGCTCCGCCTCGGAGTGCCCGGCGATGGCCGCGAGGAAGCCGCGCAGGATGGTCTCGTAGCTGGCCACCAGGCTGTCGACCGGGAAGTTGCTCGCGAACATGCAGCGCGACACGCCGAAGATCGCGATCGCGTCGCGGATCAGCGGCACGTTGGCGTGCTCGGTCCATGGCAGGCCGCGTTGGCCCAGGCCCGAGATCTTGATCGCGGTGTTGGGCGCATCGGCCAGACGCTCGAGCGCGCGGCGCCAGCCCGCGAGGCCCTCGGTGCTGCGGTCGGCGGGCAGGCCGCTGTGGTTGAGGATCAGCAGCGTGCGCGGAAAGTCGCGCGCGAGCTGCGTGGCCTGGTCGAGGTTCCACCACGGGGCCTGCAGGTCGAACGAGAGTCCGTGCGTCTCGAGCAGCGCATAGCCCGCGCGCCAGCGCGGATCGTCCATCGAGCCCGCCACGCCGCGCACGGCCGCGTCGGCTGACGCGGCCGTCA
>NZ_JBZAYE010000801.1:0-2918 GCF_058244205.1 Variovorax sp. 20P10.2.4 | reverse complement strand
CCGCGCGCGTGAAGCTCGGCACCTACCTGGGCGGCACGACCGAGTGGCACTTCGAGACCGAGGTCGGCCCGGTCTCGGTCGCCCAGCCCAGCGTGCCGGCGCGGGGTGCTCCCGCGATCGGCGAGCGCGTGAGCCTGCAGTGGTCAGCGGAACACGCGCTGCCCCTGCCCGCGGATGCCACGGCTTCCTGAGCTTCCCTTTCCCTCTCTCTCCACTCCGATCATGTCCATGCATTCCACACGCCGTTCCCTGCTGCTGGCCGCAGCCTCGCTGCCGCTGGCCACGGCCCGCCCCGCCCTGGCCGCCGTCGGCGGCCGCGTCGTCGTCGCCACCTGGGGCGGCGACTACGGCGACCTGCTCGGCAAGCATGTCGAGCAGCCGCTGCTCAAGCCGCTGGGCATCGAAGCGGTGCAGAGCGTGGACGACGGCCCGCCGCGCAAGGCCAAGCTGCTGGCCGAGCGCAACGGCCGCCGCGGCAGCCTCGACGTGGTGTCGATGGTCGACTTCGAGGCCAGCGGCCTCGCGCAGCTGGGCCTGTTCGAGACGCTGACCGAGGCCAACGTGCCGAACGCGAGGAACGCCATCGCCGCGCTGCGCCAGCCGCAGGCGCTGCCGCACATCTACTCGGGCCTGGTCATCGCCTACAACCCCGCGAAGATCAAGGCGGCGCCGAAGTCGCTCGCCGACCTCTGGGATCCGAAGTACAAGGGCCGCGTCGGCTTCGCCGACATCCTGTTCCCCTACAACATCGCCGCCGCCTCGCTGGCGGCCGGCGGCACGCTGGGCGACCTCGCGCCCGGCATGGCCAAGCTCGGCGAGATGAAGGCGCTGGGGCCCAAGATCTTCGCCACCAACGAGGCGGTGGCGCAGGCGCTCAAGGCCGAGGACATCTGGATCACCCTGGCCTGGCGCGCCCGCGTCCACCAGTGGCGGCGCGCCGGCGTGAGCGTGGCGGCGGCCGTGCCGGCCGAGGGCATCGTGCCGACCACCTTCACCGCCTCAGTGCCCAAGAACAGCCAGCAGAAGGACAACGCCTTCGCCTACCTGAACGCGATGCTCGATGCCGGCGCGCAGTCGGCCTTCGCCGAGCGCATGGGCTACGTGCCCACCGTCACCAATGCCAGGCTGCCGCCCGAGCTGGCCGCGCAGATCGCCTTCACGCCCGAGGAGCAGTCGCGCTTCAAGGTGCCCGATTTCGGCTACTTCGCGCAGGCCATGCCGGCGCTGCAGCAGTACTGGTCGCGCGACTTCAAGGCGGCCTGAGCGATGCGTCTTTTGACCCTGCCCGCCATCGCGATCGTGCTGGCGCTGATGGTGGCGCCGATGGCGATGCTGCTGCGCTACTCGCTCAACCTCTACACGCCGACCGAGCTGATGGTCGAGGCCTTCACGGCACGCAACTACGTGCAGCTGTTCGCCGACCCGTACTTTCGCGAGGTGCTGGGGGTGACGTTGAAGGTGGCCGCGCTGACCACGGGCATCGCGCTGCTGCTGGGCCTGCCCGCGGGCTACACGCTGGCGCGCATGCCGCGGCGCTGGAAGATGTGGCTCACGCTGGCCACCATCCTGCCGCTGATGGTGGGCAACGTGGTGCGCTCGGCCGGCTGGATGGCGCTGCTGGGCAACAGCGGGCTGTTCAATGCGCTGGCGCAATGGAGCGGATTGGCGCGCGAGCCGCTGCAGCTGATGTTCCACCAGCCCGCGGTGGTGGGCGTGATGGTCACGATCGTGCTGCCGCTGATGGTGATGACGCTGGCCAGCGTGATAGAGGGCATTCCGCGCAACGTCGAGGAGGCCGCGGCCAACCTCGGCGCGCGGCCCTTCACCGCCTTTCGCCGCGTGGTGCTGCCGCAGGCCATGCCGGGCGTGATCGCGGGCATGTCGCTGGTGTTCATCCTCTGCATGAACGCCTACGCCACGCCGGTGCTGATCGGCGGACCGCGCTTTCGCATGATGACGCCCGAGATCTACCAGCAGTTCGTCGGGCTCAACAACTGGCCCTTCGGCGCGGCGCTGGCCTTCATGCTGCTGGCGGTGACGCTGGTCGCGGTGCTCGGGATCGGGATGGCGCTGCAGGCCGGCCTCAGGCCCGCAAGGCCGACAGCGCCCGCAGGCGCCGATGCGCCTCGCCCTGCGCATCGATCGGCGACTGGTTCTTCGCCTGCAGGTAGTGGTGGGTGAAGACCGCGAGGTAGGCGTCGAGGATCTGCGCGGCCAGCGCGTCGCCAGCCAGTTCCATGCACAGGCTCGCGACCTCGCTGGTGCAGAGGTGGTCGTCGCGGCCCGACTGGCGCAGCCGGTACTGCGTGCTGCGCGCGAGCACCGGGCTCAGCACCGGCAGCTGCGCGAGGTAGGCGCTGCGCCGGAACATCTTGCGCCCCTCGGCCCAGGTGCCGTCGAGCAGCACGAACAGCGGGCGCTTCGCAGGGCGGCCCTGCGAGGCCTCGGGCGGCGCGACGGTCTGCACCACACGCTCGGGCGCGGCGTACTGGCCCGGGAACACCACGTACGGCTGCCATTGCGGATCGGCCAGCAGGGCCGGCAGCGCGGGATCGACCTCGGTGCGCGACCAGCCGAAGGCGAAGGTGTCCTCGACCACGTCGGCGATCAGCCAGCCGGTGTTGCTGGGCTTGAGCGCCTCGATGTCGCCCATGATCAGGCAGACGCCCGCGCGCGTGGCCATGGAGGGCCGCAGCGCGCACAGGCAATGGCTGGGCGCGAGCCGGCAGCCGGCGCAGCGTTCGCGCTTGAAGCCGCCACGGGCCAGGAAGGGTTTGACGCTGCGCGCGAGGCGTTCGGCGCGCAGCAGGGAGACGGCGTGGGGCATGCGCCGATTCTCGGGCATGCCCGCCTGCCGGCCGGTCTTCAACCGGCCTTGAGGAACACGTCGTGGTCGGGCGCGAAGTTGGCGTGCAGCG
>NZ_JBZAYE010000800.1:0-2922 GCF_058244205.1 Variovorax sp. 20P10.2.4 | reverse complement strand
TTCCTCGAGCACCGCGATGTCGCGCTGCACCGCGTCGAGCTGCGCCTGCGTGCGGAACAGCTGCAGGGTGCCACCGGTGCGGTGCTCGTACTGCAGGCCGGTCTCGGCGCGCAGCGCCTGCAGGCAGCCGCGGCTGTACTCGGCCACGCGCATCATGCGTTCCTTGTTGATCGCATAGCGCTCGGGCGAGCAGTTGCGCAGCATCTGCGCCATCCAGCGCAGCTGGAACAGCGTGCCGTCGGGACGGATCGACAGCGGCGCATGCTTCTGGAACATCCACTTGATCGCCTTCAGCGGAATGCCGGGCGCGGCCCAGGGCGTGGAGTAGCCGGGCGATACCTGGCCCGCGTTGCCGAAGCTGGTTTCCTCGGCCGGACCGGCCTGCCGGTCGAGCAGGGTGACGTCGGCGCCCGAGCGCGCGAGGTAGTAGGCCGTGGTGGTGCCGATCACGCCGCCGCCCAGAACGATGACTTTCATGGTGTATCCGCTGATTCGAATGGAATAGCGAGAATTTATGCGTCAGAATGAAGTGGATTCCACTGTTTTCAAGCGTTCGGCAGCGGAATCTCCTGTGTAGAACCTTCCTATGCGCCGCGCGGAGTGAAAGTGCCCGAGCTCGACCGAATCGACCGCAAGATCCTCGACCTGCTGCAGCGCCAGGGCCGCATTTCCATGACCGAACTGGCCGAGCGCATCGGCCTGTCGGCCTCGCCCTGCGCCGAGCGCGTCAAGCGCATGGAGCGCGACGGCGTCATCAGCGGCTACCACGCGCGCGTGTCGCCCGAGGCGCTCGGCAAGACGCTGCTGGTGTTCGTCGAGATCAAGCTCTCGGCCAAGTCGGGCGACGTGTTCGACAAGGTCCGGCAGGAGCTGCTGCACATGCCCGAGGTGCTCGAATGCCACCTCGTGTCGGGCAGCTTCGACTACCTCGTGAAGGCGCGCCTGAGCGGCATGAGCGAATACCGCCACCTGCTCGGCGACATCCTCAAGAAGTTGCCGGTGGCGGCCGAGTCGCACAGCTACGTCGTGATGGAAGAGATCAAGGAAACCCTGATGCTGGCCACCGACCGCTGAAGGCACGGCTACCATCGCCGGCCCATGTCCCAAGACCCGATCACCATCCGCCCCTGGCGCCTCGACGACTTCGACGCCGTCAAGGCCATCCTCGACGACACCTTCGCGAGCACCTGGCTGCCGCAGCTCACGCCCGAGGCGGCGCGCGGCTACCGCGAGAGCGGCGAGCCCGTGGGCTACATCGACGAGATGGGGCCCGAGTTCTTCGTCGCCGAGATCGATGGCGAGGTGGTCGGCATGGTCCACTGGCAGCGCGACTTCGTGCAGGCGCTGCACGTGCCCGCGGCGCATCGGCGCAAGGGCATCGCGCGCGCGCTCATGGCCTTCGCCGAAGCCGGCATGCGCGCCGACGGCGTCGAACTCGCACGGCTCGAGACCGACACCTTCAACACCGCGAGCCAGGGCTTCTACCTCGCGCTCGGTTACCGCGAGGCCGACCGCTATCCCGACCTCGAATGGCACAGCGGCTTCACGACCATCCTCTACGTGAAGCCGCTGGCTCCCTGAATCCCTTCCCACCCAAGGACACCGCCATGAGCATCTCGATCCGCCGCGACGGCACCACCGGCACGCGCCACATCCTCAAGATCCGCAACCACGAGATCGCGGTCGATGCCTCGCCGGCCGGCGGCGGCAACGACGACGGCCCCGAGCCGCACGACCTCTACGACGCCTCGCTGGCCGCCTGCAAGGCGCTCACCGTGCTGATCTACGCGCGCCGCAAGGGCATCCCGGTCGAGGACATCGAGGTCGTGGTCGACCGCGACGACAGCGAGGAGCGCAAGGGCATCTACCGGCTCGACTCGACGCTGCGCGTGAGCGGCAACCTCAGCGACGCGCAGCGCGACGAGCTGCTGCGCGTGGCGGGCAAGTGCCCGGTGCACAAGCTCATGACCGAGGTGAAGACCGAGATCCAGACGAACTGGGCGGCTTGACTCCCGGGGCGGTCAGCGCAGCACGCGCCAGGCCCGCACCGCGCGCAGCAGCGACCACAGGCCGGCCTCGGCCGGCACCTTCTTCTCGTTGAAGGACACGGCGATGTAGAGGTCGTCGGCCGGCACGTAGGCGACCACGCTCGTGAAGCCCTCGATGCCGCCGCTGTGGCCCAGCATCAGGCCCGGGCCGTCGGGCACGTCGTAGAGCTGCACGCCCATGCCGTACGAGGCATTGCCGCCGCTGTAGGGGCCGAGCATCGCGGGCATGTCGATGAACATGCGCCGCACCGTGGCCGGCGGCAGTACGCGGCCGCCGAGCAGCGCATGCCAGAAGCGCACGAGGTCGCCCGCGGTCGAGGCCAGCGCGCCCGCGGCATGGGGCGTGGCGTACTGGTCGGGTGCATCGACCGGCCGGCCGGCCGCGTGGCCGCTGACCACCGGCAGTTCGACGCCGGGCCGGCGCATCGTGGTGTGCGTGAGCGCGAGCGGGCCGAGCAGCCGCTTCGTCAGCACCTGTTCGAAGGGCACTCCTTCGAGCCGCTCGACGAGGGCGCCGAGCATCGCGTAGCCGGTGTTGCTGTAGCTCCAGTTCGTGCCGGGGCAGAACTGCGGCTTCTGCGCGAGGCCCAGCGCGATGATCTCGGCGGGCGGCCGGTACTTCGTGCCGAAGTCGGGCAGCGCGTTGAAACTCACGAGGCCGCTGGTGTGGCGCAGCAGGTGTTCGATGGTGACGAGCCCCGCGTTGGGCGCCTCGGGGAACCAGCGCTCGATGCTGTCGTCGAGCGCGAGCCGGCGTTCCTCCACGAGCTGCAGCACGATCGCGGCGGTCAGCGTCTTGGCCGTGCTCGCGACCTGGAAGCCCTGGTCGGGCCGCACGGGCTCGCGCGGCTCGGTGCGCGCCAGGCCGCGTGTC
>NZ_JBZAYE010000080.1:0-18881 GCF_058244205.1 Variovorax sp. 20P10.2.4 | reverse complement strand
GGCGCCGGCGGCTTCGTGGCGCTCTGCGCGCTGGTGCTGCTCGCGGCCTTCGGCATCGCGCGGCTCGGCCGCTTCAAGGGCGACCTGTTCGTGGCCGCCTCGGTGCTCGGCTGCGGCGTGCTGATGGCGCTGTTCATCGCCTACCCCGTGAGCCGCGCGCTGTCGGGCGCCTTCCTCGACGAGGACGGCCACGTGTCGATGGCTGCCTTCTTCGCGCGCGTCTTCACCGAGCGCATCTGGGGCCTGGGCTGCCTCGCGGGCGGGGTGCGCTGCGGCGTGGCCTGGAACACGCTGGTGCTGGCGCTGCTCACGGCCGCGGGCACCACCTTCCTCGGCACGCTGATGGCGCTGATGGCCGAGCGCGGCAGCCGGCGCGGGCAGGGCGCGCTGCGGGTGCTGGCGCTGCTGCCGATCATCACGCCGCCCTTCGTGGTGGGCCTCGGCCTGATCCTGCTGTTCGGCCGCGCGGGCATCGTCAACCAGGGACTCGAGAGCCTGTTCGGCATCGAGCCCACGCGCTGGTTCTACGGCATGCCCGGCGTGCTGGTGGCGCAGCTGTTCGCCTTCACGCCGATCGCCTTCATGATCATGCGCGGCGTGGTGCAGGGCATTGCGCCCAGCCTCGAGGAGGCCGCGCAGATGCTGCGCGCCGACCGGCGCCGCGCCTTCTTCACCATCACGCTGCCGCTGCTCAAGCCCGGGCTGGCCAATGCCTTCCTGGTGGGCTTCATCGAGAGCATCGCCGACTTCGGCAACCCGGTGGTGGTGGGCGGCCAGTTCTCGGTGCTGTCGACCGACATCTTCTTCGCCATCGTCGGCGCGCAGTACGACCAGGGCCGCGCGGCCTCGCTGGCCTGGGTGCTGACCTTGTTCGCGCTCGGCGTGTTCGCGCTGCAGCGCGGCCTGCTCGGCAGGCAGAACTACACCACCGTCAGCGGCAAGGGCGATGCCGGCATCCCGATGGCGCTGCCCGACGGCGTGCGCCGCACCATCCACTGCATCGCGCTGCCGTGGATCGCCTTCACGGCCGTGGTCTACCTGTTCGCCTTCGCGGGCGGCTTCGTGCAGACCTGGGGGCGCGACTACAGCTTCACCTTGCAGCATTTCAAGACCGCGTTCGCGCTCGAGTGGGGCCAGTTCGGGCTGGTGTGGGCCGGCACGGCCTGGAACTCGCTGCTCACCACGCTCAAGCTCGCGGGCATCTCGGCGCCGATCACCGCGGCGCTGGGCCTGCTGATCGCCTGGCTGCTGGCGCGCAACGAGTTCAAGGGGCAGGGCGCCTTCGAGTTCGGCGCGCTGCTGGCCTTCGCGATCCCGGGCACGGTGCTCGGCGTGAGCTACATCCTGGCCTTCAACGTGCCGCCGTTCGAGCTCACGGGCACCGGACTCATCATCGTGCTGTGCTTCATGTTCCGCAACCTGCCGGTGGGCGTGCGCGCGGGCACGGCGGCCTTCAAACAGCTCGACCGCTCGCTCGACGAGGCCTCGCTGATGCTGCGCGCCTCGACCTCGCAGACGCTGTTCAAGGTGGTGCTACCGCTGCTCAAGCCGGCGCTGGTGGCGGCGCTGGTCTACAGCTTCGTGCGCGCGATGACGACCGTGAGCGCGGTGATCTTCCTGGTCACGGCCGAGAACGAACTGGCCACCACCTACATCATCGGCCGCGTCGGCAACGGCGACTACGGCATCGCGCTGGCCTACTGCACGGTGCTGATGATCCTGATGTCGCTCGCGATCGCGCTGGTGCAATGGGTGGTGGGCGAACGCAGGCTGGGACGGCGCGGCACGGCGCCGGGGCACCAGGGGCATCACAAGATGGAGGGGCTGGCATGAACACAGGGATCGAATTTCGCGACGTCACCAAGCGCTATGGCGCGGACAGGAACGCGCCGCTCGCGGTCAAGGGCATCAGCTTCGAGGTGCCCGAAGGCACGCTGACCACCATCCTCGGCCCCTCGGGCTGCGGCAAGACCACCACCTTGCGCATGATCGCGGGGCTCGAGTCGCCGACCTCGGGCGCGATCTTCATGGGCGGGCGCGACGTCACCACGCTCGGGCCTGCCGAGCGCAACGTCAGCATGATGTTCCAGAGCTATGCGCTGTTCCCGCACATGGACGTGATCGGCAACGTGGGCTATGGCCTGCGCATGAGCGGCGTGAAGAAGGACGAGGCCACGGCGCGTGCGCGCGAGGCGCTGCGCGGCGTGGGCCTGGTCGGCTTCGACCAGCGGCTGCCGAGCGAGCTTTCGGGCGGCCAGCAGCAGCGCGTGGCGCTGGCACGCGCGCTGGCGCTCGAGCCCGCGGTGCTGCTGTTCGACGAGCCGCTGTCGAACCTCGACGCGCGGCTGCGGCGCGAGATGCGCGAGGAGATCCGCTCGCTGCAGCAGCGGCTCAAGCTCACGGTGGCCTACGTCACGCACGACCAGAGCGAGGCGCTGGCCGTGAGCGACCAGATCATCGTGATGGACCACGGCGTGATCGCCCAGCGCGGCACGCCCGAGCAGCTCTACGGCCGGCCCGAGAGCGAGTTCGTCGCGGGCTTCATGGGCGAGGCGATGGTGTTCCCGGCCGTGGCCGGCACCGATGGCGACGTCACGCTCGGGCCGCTGCGGCTGCGGCCGCGCCATGCGGTGGCACCGGGCGCGGTCAAGGTGGCGGTGCGGCCCGAGGCCTGGCGCATCGGCGAGGCCTCGGCGGCCGACACCGGCCTGCCGGCCACGCTGAAGAAGGTGGCCTACCTCGGCAGCTTCTACGAGTACGGCTTCGACACGCCGCTGGGCGCGGTCTTCGTGGTCTCGACCGACCTGTCGAACCCGCTGGCCGCAGGCGCGCAGACCCGGCTCTCCCTGGGGACACACGGCGTCAGCGTGGTGTAGCGCGCGCATGGAACAATGGCGCCATGAACGTGGTTTTCGATCTTGGCGCCGTGCTTTTCACCTGGGAGCCCACACGGCTGGTCCAGGCCCATCTGGCAGAGCATGCGCCCACTGAATCCGCCGCTGCGGCCCTGGGCCGCGCGCTTTTCCATCACGACGACTGGACCAGCTTCGACTGCGGCACCCGCACGCTCGAGGAATCCGTCGCCCGCATGGCGACCCGGCTCTCGTTGCCGGCCGACCGGCTGCTGGCCATGCTCGACGGACTCGGCGAGCGGCTGGCGCCGATCGATGTCACGGTGGCGCTGCTCGAGGATCTGTTCGAGCGCCGCGAGGCCGGCGAGCCGCTGAAGCTCTACTACCTCTCGAACATGCCCGCGCCCTATGCGCGCGCGATCATGGCGCGCCATGGCTTCATGCGGCGTTTCGATGGTGGCGTGTTCTCGGGCGACGTGAAGTTTCTGAAGCCCCATCGCGAGATCTACGAACTGCTCGCGGTGCGCCATGCTTTGGCGAGCGAGCAGACGGTGTTCATCGACGATTCGGCCCCCAACGTGGAAGCCGCGCGCGCCTTCGGCTGGCACGCGATCCACTGCACCGCGCCGGCCTCGCTCGCGACCCAGCTCTCGCGCTACCTGCCGGTGCGCTCGACCTTGTCGATGTCGAAGCCCAGGCTGCCCGCGTAGTCGAGCTCGGCCTGCAGGGTCGCGTCGTCCAGGCAGGGGGCGCGCGACAGCACCCACAGGTACTCGCGGTTCGGCGTGCCGACCAGCGCCACCTGGTAGTCGCGGTCCAGCTTCAGGATCCAGTAGTCGCCCCACACCACCGGCAGCCAGGCCAGCCACGAGGGCGCGAAGCGCACCTCGAGCCGGCCCGCGCCGGGCTGGCCCGCCACCGGCACCACGCGCGCGGTGCCCAGCGATTCCTCGAAATTGCCGTCGGCGCGTTCGCAGCGGTTGAGCACCTCGATCGTGCCGTCGGGCCGCGGCGTGTAATGGGCCGTGACCGGGCCGGCGCAGGATTTCTGGAAGCGGTTGGGCAGCCGCGCCTGTTCGTGCCAGAGGCCCGCATAGCGGTGCAGGTCCACCGGTGCCACCACCTGCAGCGGCGCGCGCATCAGCGGGGCGCCGTCGGCCGGGCCGGCCAACCTGACGCGCGAGCGACGCGCGGCATCCAGCGCGAGCCAGGCCGCCGCGCCGCCGATCACGAAGGCCGTGGCCAGCGTGCCGATGGCGGCGCTGGTGCGGCGGTCGTCGAAGGAGGCGAGGTCGGTGGAGGCTGCGGGAGGAAGTCTGCGCTGCATGTAGGGGGCTCCTGGTGTCGGGACGGCGAATCCGGCGATTCGCGAAGGAAAGGATTCTTCAGCCTAGACGCGCCTGCGGGCCGGCGCCGTCAGCCGTGGACCACAGCGCCTGTAGGGCGGCATGGGGCCGAGACCCTGCTGGCCGCATGTTGTTCGCGCCGTCATGGAACAGGGTGCCAAGCCGTGCTACGGTGCGCATGAAAGCATCGGCCCGCATGCAACAGCGTGCAGGCCCCGTCGCCATCACCGCAACATAATCATCGCCATGAACCAACTCGATGCACTCCGTCAATGGACCACCGTGGTCGCCGACACCGGCGACTTCAAGCAGCTCAGCGCCTCCAAGCCGCAGGACGCGACCACCAATCCGTCGCTGATCCTCAAGGCGGTGCAGAAGCCCGAGTACCGTCCGCTGCTCGACGAGGGCGTGAAGAAGCACGCGGGCAAGCCGCTCGACGAGGTCATCGACCGCCTGCTGGTGCGCTTCGGCACCGAGATCCTCTCGATCATCCCGGGCCGCGTCTCGACCGAGGTCGATGCGCGCCTGTCCTTCGACACCGCCGCCACCGTGGCGCGCGGCGAGCGCATCACGGCGCTCTACAAGGCCGAGGGCATCGACACCGAGAAGCGGCTGCTGATCAAGGTCGCCTCCACCTGGGAAGGCATCGAGGCCGCGCGCCAGCTCGAGCAGAAAGGCATCCGCACCAACCTCACGCTGCTGTTCTCGTTCGCGCAGGCCGTGGCCTGCGGCGCGGCCGGCGTGCAGCTGATCTCGCCCTTCGTCGGCCGCATCTACGACTGGTACAAGAAGTCCGCGGGCGCCAAGTGGGACGAGGCCGCCAACGCCGGCGCCAACGACCCGGGCGTGAAGTCGGTGCGCCAGATCTTCGAGTACTACAAGGCCAACGGCATCAAGACCGAGGTGATGGGCGCGAGCTTCCGCAACGTGGGCCAGATCCAGGCGCTCGCCGGCTGCGACCTGCTGACCATCAGCCCCGAGCTGCTGGCCGAGCTGGCCGCGAGCAACGAGCCGCTCGAGCATGCGCTCGATGCCAAGGCCGCCGCGCAGGGCAAGGCCGAGAAGGTCGCCTACGACGAGGCCGGCTTCCGCTTCGCGCTCAACGAGGACGCGATGGCCACCGAGAAGCTCGCCGAGGGCATCCGCGCCTTCGCGGCCGATGCGATCAAGCTCGAGAAGCTGATGCAGGAAAGCGGTCGCTGATCATGGCGACCCCGCTTCGCTGCGACCGCGCACCGGCCTGGGCGCAGCTGCAGTCGTACTTCGAGACCGCGGGCCGCCAGTTCGACCTGCGCCATGCCTTCGTCGACGACGCCGGCCGCTTCGCGCACTTCAGCCAGGAGGCGCCGTACCTGTTCGCCGACCTGTCGAAGAACCTGATCGATGCGCGCGTGGAAGCGCTGCTGTTCGCGCTCGCGCGCGAGTGCGGCCTCGAGGCGCACCGCGACGCGATGTTCGCGGGCGAGCACATCAACAACACCGAAGACCGCGCGGTGCTGCACACGCTGCTGCGCGCGCCGGCCGATGCCAAGGTCGGCAAGACCGCGCCGCAATTGCGCGAGGTGCACGAAACGCTCGACGCCATGCTCGCCTACGCCGAGAAGGTGCGCGGCGACCACACCATCACCGACGTGGTCAACATCGGCATCGGCGGCTCCGACCTCGGCCCGCAGATGGCGGTGCTCGCGCTCGCGGAATTCGCGGCGCCGGGCAAGCATTTCCACTTCGTCTCGAACGTCGACGGCCACGAGCTCGACGGCGTGCTCGAGGGCCTCGCGCCCGAGCACACGCTGTTCCTGATCGCCTCGAAGACCTTCACGACGGCCGAGACGATGACCAACGCGCAGTCCGCCAAGCGCTGGTACGAGCAGTCGGGCGGCAACGACATCGCGGGCCACTTCGCGGCACTCACCACCAACGTGGAAGCGGCCAACAAGTTCGGCATCGAGACCACCTTCGGCTTCTGGGACTGGGTGGGCGGGCGCTATTCGCTGTGGTCGGCCATCGGCCTGCCGATCGCGCTGGCCATCGGCGCCGAGGGCTTCCGCCGGCTGCTGGCGGGCGCGCATGCGATGGACGAGCACTTCCGCACCGCGCCGCTGGCGCAGAACCTGCCGATCCGCCTCGGCCTGCTCGATGTCTGGTATCGCAACTTCCACCGCTTCACGAGTCGCAGCATCGCGCCCTATCACAGCGCCTTGAAGCGGCTGCCGGCCTATCTGCAGCAGCTCGAGATGGAGAGCAACGGCAAGCAGGTCGACGCGACCGGTGTCGCGCTGCCGCCGGGCCTGGGCACTTCGCCCGTGCTGTGGGGCGAGCCGGGCACCAATGGCCAGCATGCCTACTTCCAGATGCTGCACCAGGGCACCGACGTGATCCCGCTGGAGTTCCTCGCGGTGCGCGATGCCTCGCACGACCTCGAGGGCCACCACCCGAAGCTGCTGGCCAACGCGCTCGCGCAGGCGCAGGCGCTGATGGTGGGCAAGCTCGACGCGGGCGGCCACAAGAACTTCCCGGGCAACCGGCCCAGCAGCTTCTTCGTGTTCGAGAAGCTCACGCCCGAGGCGCTCGGCGCCTTCATCGCGCTGTACGAGCACCGCGTGTTCACCAGCGGCGCGCTGTGGGGCATCAACAGCTTCGACCAGTGGGGCGTGGAGCTCGGCAAGGTGCTCGCGCGGGACATCGAGCCGCGGCTCGCCTCGGGCGACGTCACGGGCCTCGATGCCTCGACCGCGGGCCTGCTGCAGCGGCTGAGCCCGCCCGCGCAGTGAGCGCTTGGCCATTCGAAGTACGCCATTCGTTGCCATTGCCGTTGAAGAAGGCGCCGATATGATGGCCCCGGGAAATTTCCCGGGGACCTCAAGAGGAGCCGATCAAATGGATTTTCAAACAGCGGTCAAGACCTGCTTTCAGAAGTACACGGATTTCAGTGGGCGCGCCTCGCGCTCCGAGTTCTGGTGGTTCATATTGGCCGAGGTGGTCGTTCTGATCGTCGCCAGCTTCATCCACCAGATCGTCTACCTGGTCGCCGCGCTGGGCTTCCTGCTGCCCGTGCTGGCCGTGGGCTCGCGCCGCCTGCACGACATCGGCAAGAGCGGCTGGTTCCAGCTGCTGATGATCATTCCGCTGATCAACCTGGTGCTGATCTATTTCTTCGTCCAGCCCAGCCAGCCCGAGTCCAACGCCTACGGCCAGCCGCAAGGCGCCTGAAGACCACGGACACCCGCGGAACAACGATTCGACAGGGCCGCGCATGCGGCCCTTTTTTCTGGCCGCCGCCGATTCAGGCCTCGGCCGTCGCGGCCGCGCGCACCGGTGCGCCGCTGGCCATGCGCAGGCACAGGTCGAAGGCCTGCTGCAGGCCCTCGATCTGCGCGATGCCCTGGCCCGCGATGTCGAAGGCGCTGCCGCTGGCCGAGGTGGCCACGGGCACGGGCAGGCCGCCGTGCAGGGTCACGCCCTGCTCGAAGCCCATGAGCTTCATCGCGATCTGACCCTGGTCGTGGTACATCGAGACCACCGCGTCGACGTCGCCGCGCCGCGCGCCGATGAACACCGTGTCGGGCGAGAACGGACCGCGCGCGTCGTAGCCCTCGGCGCGCAGCGTCTCGATGGCCGGGCCGATGATCTCGATCTCCTCCATGCCGATCGAGCCGCCGTCGCCGGCATGCGGATTGAGCCCAGAGACCGCGATGCGCGGCTGCGCCACGCCCGACTGGCGCAGTGCCGCGGCGATGATCTTCACCGCGTCGCGCACGCCTTCGCCCGTGATGTGGCTCGCCACGTCCTTGAGCGGAATGTGCGAGGTCACGCGCGAGGTCCACAGCGCGCCCGTGAGATTGAACTCGCAGACGAAGCCCGGCACCGCGAAGCGCGCCTGCATGTAGCGCAATTCGTCCTCGTGCACCAGGCCGCCCAGGCGCAGCGAATGCTTGTTGAGCGGCGCGAACAGGATCGCGTCGACCTGGCCGCGGCGCACGGCCGCGGTCGCGAGCTCAAGCGCCTCGAAGGAGGCTCGGCCCGAGGCCTCGTTCGATTCGCCGAGCACCGGCTCGGCGCCCCCCATCCAGTCGCAGGCCAGCAGCGAGGGCCGGCCGTCCTCGAAGCGCAGCGTGTCGAGGCTCTCGGCCGCGAGCGGATCGAGCTTGGCGCCGGCGATGCGCTCGCCCGCGGCCAGCACCACCGGGTCGGCGATCAGCAGCACGCGCGCGGCGTCGAGGTTGCGCTGGCGCGCGAGCAGCTTGACCGCCATCTCGGGGCCGACCCCGCTGGGGTCGCCGAGCAGCACGGCGATGCGGGGCTTGGCGGAGGTCACGGTCGGAATCTTCGAAGGAGTGGACATGGCGATCGTCGGTGGAGAAAAAGCGGGGGACGGCCTCATTCGGCCTTGATGTTGGCGGCGCGCACGAGCTGGCCGTAGTGCTCGAACTCCTGCCGGTTCATGGCCGCGAAGGGCTCGCCGATCAGGCTGCCGGGCTCGCCGCCCAGGGCCTTGATGCGGGCCTGCACGTCGGGCAGCTGCAGGCTGCGCGCGAGCTCGGCGCTCAGGCGCTCGATGGCCGGGCGTGGCGTGCCGGCCGTCACGTAGAGGCCGTACCAGGTCGAGACGTCGGCGCCCTTGACGCCCTGTTCGGCCAGCGTGGGCACGTCGGGCAGCTCGGGCGAGCGCTGCGGCGCGCTCACGGCCAGCGCGCGGAACTTGCCGGCCTTGATCTGGCCCATGGCCGAGGAGGTGCTGTCGAACATCATCTCGACCTCGCCCGAGATGATGTCGATGTGCGCCTGCGAGCTGCCCTTGTAGGGCACGTGCACCGACTTCATGCCGGTGGCCAGGTTGAAGGCCTCGCCGCCCACGTGCTGCGTGCTGCCGATGCCCGAGGAGGCGTACTTGAAGCCGCCGGGCTTGGCGGCCATCGCGGCCAGCAGGTCCTTCACCGACCTGTAGGGCGAGCTGGCCGACACCACCAGTACGTTGGGCATCACGGCCACCAGGCCCAGCGGCTGCAGGTCCTTGAGCGGGTCGTACTTGAGCTTGAGGATGTGCGGTGCCACCGCCTGCGCGGTGTTGGTGGCCAGGAGCAGCGTGGCGCCGTCGGCCGGCGCGCGCGCCGTGAGCTCGCCCGCGATGGTGTTGGAGGCGCCGGGCCGGTTCTCGACCACCACCGGCTGCTTGAGCGCGGGCGAGAGCTTGTCGGCCAGCACGCGCGCCAGGATGTCGGTGCCGCCGCCCGGCGAGGCGCCGACCATGATGCGCAGCGGCTTGTCGGGGTAGGCGGGCGCAGTCTGGGCGGCGGCGAGGCCGGTGGCCAGCGCGAGCGTGGCAACGAGCGAAGTCGCGAAGAAGGCGGCGCGTCGGTGCCGGAAGGCCAGGGAAAAGGGGCGCATCGGGGTTGTCTCCTGCTTGTTGGTCTTGAGCGCCATTGCTTTCCATGCATGGCAAAGCCGCAGGGTAGGCCGTTCGCTCCTTGCGATCCAATCGAAATTGCCGCGGGCTTCATATACTTTTGGTGATGACCGTCCAGAAAACCTCGCCCGATGCCTCGCTGATGCTGCAGGTGCGACCGCGCCAGCTGCTGCTGCTGGTGCGCCTCGACGCCCACCGCCACCTGGGCCGCGCGGCCGAGGCCATGAACATCAGCCAGCCCGCGGCCACCAAGCTGTTGCAGCAGCTCGAGGATTCGCTCGGCGAGAAGCTGTTCGAGCGGCTGGCGCGCGGCATGGAGCCCACCGCCTACGGCGAGATCCTGGTGCGCTACGCCCACCGCGTGGTCAGCGACTTCGGCAGCGCGCGCGAGGAGATGCTGGCGCTGCGCTCCGGCCTCAGCGGCGCGCTGCGCGTGGGCAGCGTGCCGGGTGCCGTGCCCGAGCTGCTGGCGCCGGCGCTGGTCGAGTACCGCCGGCGCCATCCGCAGGTGGCGGTGTCGGTGGTGGTCGAGACCAGCGACGTGATGCAGGCCCAGCTCGAGCAGGGCGACGTCGACCTGGTGCTGGGCCGGCTCACCGACGGGCACGACGAATCGCGCTACGCCAGCGTGCCGCTGCTCGGCGAATCGCAGGTGGTGGTGGTGCGCAGCGGCCATCCGGCCTTCGAGCGCGAGGGCCTCACGCTGGCCGACCTGGCGGCCTGGCAATGGGTGCTGCAGCCGCCGGGCTCGCCGCAGCGCGGGCGCTTCGAGGCCGCGATGCGCGAGGCCGGCGTGCAGGCGCGGCTCGACATCCTCGAGACCGCCTCGCCGATCGCCATCACCGCGCTGCTCGAGAGCTCCGACATGGCGGCCGTCATGCCCGCCTCGCAGGCCCGGCACTACGCGCGGCTGGGCCTGCTGCGGGTGGTGCCGATCGAGCTGCCGGTGCGCGTGCCGCCGATCTGCCTGGTCACGCGCGAGGGGCGGGCGCTCTCGCCCGCGGCGGCCCAGTTCCGTCGGCAGCTGCTGGGCACCGGCTGAACGCTTTGGATTGCCTCTGGCACATGCTGTATTGCGTTGACTAGGGAATTCACTAGCCAATCGGTGCATGAAAGTACCGTCGTTGACATTCGAAGTACCAAAACCGCAAGCATGTTTATCCAGAATCCGGGCACGGCGACCCGAGGGGGCGTCGCTCACCCTCTAGGAGACAACATGCAGCGTTTTCTGAAAGCGGGCCTCGTCCTCGCACTCGCCGGCACCGGGCTCGTCGCCCAGGCTGCCACCGAACTCGTGATCGCGACCGTCAACAACGGCCACATGATCGAGATGCAGAAGCTCACGCCCTTCTTCGAGAAGGCCAATCCCGACATCAAGCTCAAGTGGGTCACCCTGGAAGAGGGCACGCTGCGCCAGCGCGTGACCACCGACATCGCCACCAAGGGCGGCCAGTTCGACGTGATGACCATCGGCCTGTACGAAGCGCCGATCTGGTCGAAGAAGGGTTGGCTGCAGCCCATCGCCACCGACGCCGCCTACGACGCCGACGACCTGCTGCCCGCGATCCGCGACGGCCTGTCGTACCAGGGCAAGCTCTACGCCGCGCCGTTCTACGGCGAGAGCTCGATGCTCATGTACCGCAAGGACCTGGCCGACAAGGTCGGCTTCCAGATGCCCGAGCAGCCGACCTGGAACCAGGTGAAGGAACTGGCCGGCAAGATCCACGACCCGAAGGCCGGCGTGTACGGCATGTGCCTGCGCGGCAAGCCGGGCTGGGGCGACAACATGGCCTTCCTGACCACGCTGGTCAACACCAACGGCGGCCAATGGTTCGACATGCAGTGGAAGCCGCAGATCGACACCAAGCCCTGGAAGGATGCGATCGGCTTCTACGTCGACCTGATGAAGGCCTACGGCCCGCCGGGCGCTTCGGCCAACAGCTTCAACGAGAACCTCGCGCTGTTCAACGAAGGCAAGTGCGGCATGTGGGTCGACGCGACCATCGCGGCCTCGTTCATCAGCGATCCCAAGCAGTCGAAGGTGGCCGACAAGGTGGCTTTCGCGCAGGCACCCGTTGCCGTCACGCCCAAGGGCGCCAACTGGCTGTGGACCTGGAACCTGGCGATCCCCGCCAGCTCGACCAAGGCCGCCGCCGCCCAGACCTTCGTGAAGTGGGCCACCTCGAAGGACTACGTCAACCTCGTCGCCAAGGAGCACGGCTGGGGCGCGGTGCCCACCGGCACGCGCAAGTCGACCTACGCGAACCCCGAGTTCCAGAAGGTCGCGAAGTTCGCCGCCGCCGAGAAGAAGGCCATCGACGGCGCCAACCTCAGCGACAGCACGTTGCCGAAGTCGCCCTACGTCGGCGTGCAGTACGCGGCCATCCCCGAGTTCCAGGCCATCGGCGTGGCGGTGGGCCAGCAGATGAGCGCGGCACTCGCGGGCAAGGTCACGGTCGACCAGGCGCTGAAGTCTTCGCAGACCACGGCCGAACGTGAGATGAAGAAGGCCGGCTACTACAAGTAAGCCTCGTGGCTTGCTCCCTCCCCTCCGGGGGAGGGCCGGGGTGGGGGCACGCACGGCGCGTCGTCCGTTGCCGCGCTCGATCGCAGCAGCCCCCATCCCCACCTTCCCCCAGCGGGGGAAGGAGCCAGACAGAAGAGAGAAGGGACCACCCATGAAAAGACTCCTGCCCCGCGCACTCATGGCGCCGGCCGTGCTCACGCTCTTCCTCTGGATGATCGTGCCGCTCGCGATGACGTTGTACTTCTCGTTCGTGAACTACAACCTCATGCAGCCCGGCGACCATCCCTTCGCGGGCCTCGCCAACTTCGAGTACTTCGTCACCGACCCGGACTTCTGGCCCGCGACCTGGAACACGCTGCTGCTGATCGGCAGCGTGATCGGCATCACCGTGGTGCTCGGCGTGCTGCTCGCGCTGCTGGTCAACGAACCCTTCCCGGGCCGCGGCATCGTGCGCGTGCTCTTGATCTCGCCCTTCTTCGTCATGCCCGCGGTCAACGCGCTGCTGTGGAAGCACATGATGATGAACCCGATCTACGGCATCCTGGCCGATGTGTGGCGCGCCTTCGGCGCCCAGCCGATCGACTGGCTCACCGACGTGCCCCTGCTGTCGGTGATCATCATGGTGGCCTGGCAATGGCTGCCGTTCGCCTGCCTGATCTTCATCACCTCGCTGCAGTCGCTCGACCGCGAGCAGATGGAGGCCGCGCGCATGGACGGCGCGAGCGCGTTCCAGCGCTTCTTCTACCTCACCGTGCCGCACCTCGCGCGCCCGATGGCGGTGGTGATCATGATCGAGATGATCTTCCTGCTCAGCGTGTTCGCCGAGATCGCCATCACCACCAATGGCGGCCCGGGCAACGAGAGCACGAACATGACCTACATGATCTTCAAGCAGTCGCTCATGAACTTCGACGTGGGCGTGGCCTCGGCCGGCGCGCTGTTCGCGGTGGTGCTGGCCAACATCGTGGCCGTGTTCCTGATCCGCATCATCGGCAAGAACCTGGATTAGTCATGTTGCACACCCCCAGTCTTCGCGCACTTCGTGTCGCTTCGCCAACCCCCTTGCAGGGGGCAACACCAACGGCCCGGCAAAGCCGGTTCCGTGGTGTTCCTGGAATGGGCCGTGTCTTGCCCACCGCACGATGGAGTAGCTGAACCATGCAACAACAAGCTCCCAGCAACTTCCTGCCGCAACTGCTGCGCACCGTCGGTGCCTGGGCCGTCGCGCTGCTGCTGTTCTTCCCGCTCGGCTGGCTGTTCCTCACGGCCTTCAAGACCGAGCTGCAGGCGATCCACGTGCCGCCGCTGTTCATCTTCGAGCCCACGCTCGACAACTTCGGCGAGGTGCAGCGGCGCAGCGACTACCTGCTGTACGCGCGCAACTCGCTGATCACCAGCCTGGGCTCGACCATCCTCGGCCTGTTGATCGCGGCGCCGGCCGCGTACTCGATGGCCTTCTTCCGCACGAAGAAGACGCGCGACATCCTGATGTGGATGCTCTCGACCAAGATGATGCCGGCCGTGGGCGCGCTGGTGCCGATCTACGTGCTCGCGCAGACCGCGGGCCTGCTGGATTCGCTGAGCGCGCTGACCATCGTGTTCACGCTGTCGAACCTGCCGATCATGGTCTGGATGCTCTACAGCGCCTACAAGGACATCCCGAACGAGATCCTCGAGGCGGCGCGCATGGACGGCGCGAGCCTGTGGACCGAGTTCCGCCATGTCGTGCTGCCGCTGTCGGTCGGCGGCCTCGCCTCCACCGGCCTGCTGTGCCTGGTGCTGAGCTGGAACGAGGCCTTCTGGGCGCTCAACCTCACCTCCGCCAAGGCCGGCACGCTGGCCACGCTGATCGCCTCGTACTCGAGCCCCGAGGGCCTGTTCTGGGCCAAGTTGTCGGCGGCCTCGCTCATGGCCATCGCGCCCATCGTCGTGTTCGGCTGGTTCAGCCAGAAGCAACTGGTGCAAGGCCTGACCTTCGGCGCCGTCAAGTAAAGAAAGGGAGACACCCCATGGCCTACCTCCAACTGAAGAACATCAAGAAGAGCTTTGGCGAAGTCGACATCATCAAGGGCGTCGACCTCGAGATCCAGAAAGGCGAGTTCATCGTCTTCGTCGGTCCCTCGGGCTGCGGCAAGTCGACCCTGCTGCGGCTGATCGCGGGGCTCGAGCCGATCAGCAGCGGCAACCTGCTGCTCGACGGCAAGGACATCACCTGGGCGCCCTCGGGCAAGCGCGACCTCGCGATGGTGTTCCAGAGCTATGCGCTCTATCCGCACATGAGCGTGTACGACAACATGTCCTTCGCGCTCAAGCTCGCGGGCACGAGCAAGTCCGAGATCAAGACCAAGGTCGAGCATGCGGCGAAGACGCTGAACCTCACGCAATACCTCGATCGCCTGCCCAAGGACCTCTCGGGCGGCCAGCGCCAGCGCGTGGCCATCGGCCGCGCCATCGTGCGCGCGCCCAAGGTGTTCCTGTTCGACGAGCCGTTGTCCAACCTCGACGCCGCGCTGCGCGGCAACACGCGGGTGGAGATCCACAAGCTGCACCGCGCACTCGGCGCGACCACCATCTACGTCACGCACGACCAGGTCGAGGCCATGACCCTGGCCGACCGCGTGGTGGTGCTCAAGGACGGGCTGATCGAGCAGGTCGGCACGCCGCTCGAGCTCTACGACCGCCCGGCCAACCAGTTCGTCGCGCAGTTCATCGGCATGCCCTCGATGAACATGGTGGCGGCCAGCGCCATCCCGAGCTTCTCGGCCGCCACCGGCGGCCGGCTGCCGAGCGACGGCTTCCTCGGCGTGCGGCCCGAGGGCCTGCGCGTGCATGCGAAGGCCGGCGCACCGGTGTCCGATGTGCAGGGCCGCGTCGAGCTGATCGAGGCGCTGGGCGCCGACACGCTGATCCACGTCGACGTGGGCGGCGTGCCGCTGGTGGCACGCCAGAACGACCGCACGCCGCTGCAGGCCGGCGACGACGTGGCGGTCGAGCTCGATCCCTCGGTGCTGCACCTGTTCACGCGCGACGGGCGCGCGGTCGCGGCCTGAACCCCTTTTCTCGTTTCATTCCTCTTCCGGGACATTCTTCGTGACTCTCGCAGCAGCGCCCCTTCCACCCGCTCCCTCGGAGTTCACGGTGCTCCACCTCGGCCTCGGGTCCTTCCACCGGGCGCACCAGGCGGTCTATCTGCAGCGGCTGATCGACGCGGGCGACACGCGCTGGTCGATCTCGGGCGCCAACATCCGGCCCGACATGGCCGAGGTCGTCGAGGCACTGCGCGCCCAGGGCGGCCGCTACACGCTCGAGACCGTCTCGCCCGCGGGCGAGTACCGCTACGAGCAGATCGAGGCCATCCGCGAGGTGCTGCCCTACGAGCCCTCGCTCGCCGGCCCGATCGCGCGCGGCGCCGCGCCGTCGACGCGCATTGTCTCCTTCACCGTCACCGAGGCCGGCTACTACCTCGATACCAAGGGCCGGCTCGACCTGTCCTTCGCCGACCTGGTGGCCGACATCGCGCGTGCCGCCAAGGGTGAAGCAGGCGGCGAGGGCGTGACCATCTACGGTGCCGTCTGCGCGATCCTGCGCGCGCGCAAGGCCGCCGACGCAGGGCTGCTCACGCTGCTGAACTGCGACAACCTGCGCCACAACGGCGAGCGCTTCCGCGCCGGCCTGCTCGAGTTCATCGAGCGCGCGGGCGATGCCGAGCTGCTGGCCTGGACGCAGGCGAACACGCGCTGCCCCAATGCCATGGTCGACCGCATCACGCCGCGCCCGCCGCCCGAGCTGCGCGCGCGCGTGAAGGCCGCCACCGGTCGCGACGACGCGGCCGCGATCACCGGCGAGAGCTTCATCCAGTGGGTCATCGAGGACGACTTCGCGGCCGGCCGCCCCGACTGGGCGCGCGTGGGTGTCGAACTGGTCGACTCGGTGCAGCCCTACGAGGAAGCCAAGATCCGCATCCTCAACGCCACCCACAGCTGCATCGCCTGGGCCGGCACGCTGGTGGGCCTCGGCTTCATCCACGAGGGCACGCACGACGTCGCCATCCGCAAGATGGCCTTCGACTACGTGAGCGACGACGTCATTCCCTGCCTGAGCCCGAGCCCGATCGACCTCGCGGCCTATCGCGACGTGGTGCTCGACCGCTTCGGCAACCCCGCCATCCGCGACACCAACCAGCGCGTGGCCGCCGACGGCTTCTCGAAGATCCCGGGCTTCATCGCGCC
Organism: Variovorax sp. 20P10.2.4; assembly: GCF_058244205.1. NCBI lineage: Bacteria > Pseudomonadati > Pseudomonadota > Betaproteobacteria > Burkholderiales > Comamonadaceae > Variovorax > Variovorax sp. 20P10.2.4. The sequence goes on along the minus strand of NZ_JBZAYE010000080.1, from coordinate 2,523 downwards.
CACCGTGCGCGAGCGGCTGGCCGCGGGCCAGCCCATCGACAGCGTGGCGATGCTGCCCGCGCTGTTCCTTGCTTTCCTGCAGCGCTGGCACCGCGGCGCCTTGCCCTATGCCTACCAGGACCAGGGCATGGACGAAGCCGTGGCGCATGCCATCTGCGACGCGGCCGACCCGGTCGCGGCGCTGTGCGCGGACGCGGGCCTGTGGGGCTCGATCGCGGGGGATGCGCGGCTGGTCGATGCGGTGCGCCGTGCGAGCGGGCGCGTCGCGGACTTCGTGGGCGCGAAGGCATGAGCACGCGGCTGCAGGATCGCCATGTGCTGCTGACCGGCGCGGGCGGCGGCATCGGCCTGGCGGTCGCCGAGGCCTGCATCGTCGAGGGCGCGCGCTGCAGCGTGGTCGATCGCGCGGCCGCGCCTTCCGAGGCGGTGCGCGCACTGCAGCAGCGCCATCCCGACCGCCTGGCCTACATCGCGGCCGACGTGACCGACATGCAGGCCATCGCGCGCCTGCTGGTGGAGGCGCAGGTGGCTTTCGGACCGATCCACGTGCTGTTCAACAACGCCGCCGTGTTCGATCTCGCGCCGCTGCTCGACAGCGACGAAGCCTCGTTCGACCGCCTGTTCGCCGTCAACGTGAAGGGCATGTTCTTCGTCATGCAGGCCGTGCTGCGCCACATGGTCGAGGCCGGCACCCGCGGCGCCTCGGTCATCAACATGGCCTCGCAGGCGGGGCGGCGCGGCGAGGCACTGGTGTCGCACTACTGCGCCACCAAGGCGGCCGTGATCAGCTACACCCAGAGCGCGGCGCTCGCGATGGCGCCGCATGGCATCCGCGTCAACGGCATCGCGCCCGGCGTGGTCGACACGCCGATGTGGGACCAGGTCGACAGCCTGTTCGCCAGGGCCGAGGGACTGGCCCTCGGCGAGAAGAAGCGGCGCGTGGGGCTCGAAGTGCCGCTGGGCCGCATGGGCCTGCCGGGCGACATCGCGGGCGCGGCCGTGTTCCTGGCCAGCGACGAGGCGCGCTACATCACGGCGCAGACCTTGAACGTCGATGGCGGCAACGTCATGAGCTGAGATGGCGATGCACGCCGCAGCGAAGTCAGGAAAGTATCGGAGCGCTTGCCTTCACTGCGGTGAAGCGCGGGCCGCCCGGTGAGAAGATAGCCGACCTCCGCCGCATGCGATCCATGAACGACGATTTCCATCTCTACCTCGACAGCGCCGACCTCGCGGCGCTGCGGGCCTGCCTGCCGCATCCGGTCGTCCACGGCGTGACGACCAACCCGACCTTGCTCCAGCGCGCCGGTGTCGGCCGCGCCGACGTGCCGGGCCTGCTGCAGCGCTGCATCGAACTCGGTGCGCGCCAGGTGCAGGCGCAGGTGTACTCGAGCGAGGTCGACGGCATGCTCGAGGACGCGCAGGCGCTGCTGCCGAAGTTCGACGCCGGCCAGCTCGTCGTCAAGATTCCTGCCACGCGCCAAGGCCTGGTGGCCGGCGCGCGGCTGATCGCGCAGGGCGTGCCCGTGACCTGGACCGCCGTCTACGCGCCGGAACAGGCGCACTTCGCGGCGCAGCTCGGCGCGGCCTATGCGGCGCCGTACCTCGGGCGGCTCGAAGATGCGGGCCAGGACGGGCTCGCGCTGATCGCGCGCATGCAGTCGCTGGTCGTGCAACGGCCCGCATCGGGCACGCGGCTGCTGGTGGCGAGCATCCGCTCGCGCGAGGCCTACCTGTCGCTGCTCGCGCTGGGCGTCGGCGCCATCACGATCCCGCCGCGTCTGTTCGCCGAACTGCTCGACCATCCCGCCACCTTGGCCGCCGAACGCGGCTTCCTGGACGACGCCCGCGCCCTGAACTGACCGAAGAAAATCCTGTCCTCACCATGCGCATTGCACTCACGGGCGAAGCCCTGATCGATTTCACCAGCGAGGCCGGCACGCTGGCCTTCCTGGGCCACGAGGGCGGTTCGCCGCTCAACACGGCCGTGGCCTGCGCGCGGCTGGGCCAGCACACCGGCTTCTTCACGCAGCTCTCCACCGACCTGTTCGGCGAGCGGCTGATGGCCTTCCTCGAACGCAACGGCGTCGACACCGGCTTCATCCTGCGCAGCAGCGCGCCCTCGACCCTGGCCTTCGTCGAGCGCACGCCGCAGACCAACCGCTATGCCTTCTACACGCACGGCAGCGCCGACGCGACCTGGGCGCCCGAGCCGCTGCCGCAGCTGCCGGCCGACTGCCGCTTCCTGCACTTCGGCTCGATCTCGCTGCTGCAGGAGCCGGCCGCGACGCGCATCGCCGACCTGGTGAGCGCGAACGCGGGCCGCTGCGTGATCGTGTTCGATCCCAATGTGCGGCCCAGCCTGATCCCCGACCTCGCGGCCTACCGCCTGCGTGTCGCCAACTGGTTCGCGATGGCCGACCTGGTGAAGCTCAGCGACGAGGATGCGGCATTGCTCGCGCCGGACCGCCCGGTCGATGCGCTGGCCGCCGACATCCTGGCCGCGGGCGCGCGCGCCGTCAT
>NZ_JBZAYE010000008.1:0-39879 GCF_058244205.1 Variovorax sp. 20P10.2.4 | reverse complement strand
AGGACGACCTGGGCCGGCTGATGACGCTCGAGCAGGGCAAGCCGCTGGCCGAGGCGCGCGGCGAGATCGCCTACGCTGCCTCGTTCATCGAATGGTTCGCCGAGGAGGCCAAGCGCGTGGACGGCGAGGTGCTGCAGCCGCAGCGCGCGGGCCAGCGCATCGTGGTGCTCAAGCAGCCGATCGGCGTGTGCGCCGCGATCACGCCGTGGAACTTCCCGGCCGCGATGATCACGCGCAAGGTCGGCCCCGCGCTGGCCGCGGGCTGCACCATCGTCGTGAAGCCGGCCGAGCTCACGCCGCTGAGCGCCTTCGCGCTCGGCGTGCTGGGGCTCGAGGCCGGCCTGCCGCCCGGCGTGCTGCAAATCGTGGCCGGCAACGCGCCCGAGATCGGTGCCGCGCTGTGCGAGAGCCCGACCGTGCGCAAGCTCAGCTTCACCGGCTCCACCGGCGTGGGCCGCGTGCTCGCGCAGCAGTGCGCGCCGACCATCAAGAAGCTCTCGCTCGAGCTCGGCGGCAACGCGCCGCTGGTCGTGTTCGACGACGCCGATCTCGACCGCGCGATCGAGGGCATCGTGGCCTCCAAATTCCGCAACGCGGGCCAGACCTGCGTCTGCGCCAACCGCATCTACGTGCAGGCCGGTATCTACGACGCCGTGGCGTCGCGGCTGGTGGCCGCGGTCGAGGCGATGCGCGTGGGAAACGGCCTCGAGGCCGGCATCACGCAAGGCCCGCTGATCGATGGCCGCGCGGTCGCCAAGGTGCGCCAGCACATCGACGACGCGCTCACGCAGGGCGCCGAGCTGCGCATCGGCGGCAAGCCGCATGCGCTGGGCGGCAGCTTCTTCGAGCCCACCGTGCTGACCGGCGTGACGCAGGCCATGCGCGTGGCGCGCGAGGAGACCTTCGGGCCGCTGGCGCCGCTGTTCCGCTTCGAGACCGAGGAGGAGGTCATCGCGATGGCCAACGATTCGGAGTTCGGCCTCGCCGCCTACCTGTTCACCGAGGACCGCCGCCGCCTCTGGCGCGTGGGCGAACAGCTCGAGACCGGCATGGTCGGCATCAACACCGGCCTGATCTCGAACGAGGTCGCGCCCTTCGGCGGCGTGAAGCAGTCGGGCCTGGGCCGCGAGGGTTCGCGGCACGGGATCGAGGACTACCTCGAGCTCAAGTACCTCTGCCTGCAGGACTGAGCATGGCGGCGCGGCGGCCTCTCACGAGGCCTTCGCGGCCGCCGACACGCCCCACAGCCGGGGCTTGCCTTCCCACACCGAGAAGCCGCTCAGGCGCTTGCGCACGCCCCAGGCGTCGATGCCGTTGAACAGCATGATCATCGGCACCTGCTGGATCATCAGCGCGTGGATCTGGTCGAACAGGGCCTGGCGCTTCTTCGGGTCCGATTCGGCGAAGCTGTCGTCGAGCAGCTTCAGCGCCTGCGGGTCTTCCCAGACCTTGCGCGACTGCTTGTCCTTCGGGCCCGAGAACTGCTCGTAGCTCAGCGCCGGGTCGAGCCGCGACGAATAGGTGAACGAGCTCATCTGGTAGTTGCCGCTGTTGTAGCGGTCGAGCTGCGTGGCCCATTCGAGCACCTCGATCTGCGCGTTGATGCCCACCGACTGCATCATGGCCTGCGCCAGCACCGCCACCGTGTAGCTCGGCACATGGGCGCGCTTGTTGGTCTGGATGACGATCTTCTCGTTCTTGTAGCCAGCCTCGCGCAGCAGCTTCGCGGCCAATGCCGGGTCGTAGTGGTAGCCCTTCTTCTGCACCGGGCCGTAGAAGGCCGAGGTCTTGTGGATGGCGGCGTTGTTGACCGTGCCCAGGCCCTCGGAGGCGGCCGCCACGATCTGCTCCATGTCGAGCGAGGCCGCGATGGCCTGACGCAGCTTCTGGTTCTTGAGCAGCGGGTCGCGGGTCTGGATCAGCAGCGCGTTCTTGGTGGCCTCGGTCGGCGCCTGCACGACGAGGTTGCGGTCGGTCTTGAGTTCCTGCGCGTCGCTCGAGGTGATCTGGGCCGCATCGATGGCGCCCGACTTCAGGCCCGCCGCGGCCGTGGCCGCGTCGGGCACGACCAGGAAGCGCACCGTGTCGACCAGCGGCGCCTTCAGGCCCACGTAGCCGTCGACCCTGGTCGCGCCCGGCGGCGAGGTGTAGCCCTTGAAGGCCGTGACCGTGACGTACTCGCCGCGCTTCCACTCGCCGAACTTGAAGGGGCCGGTGCCCACGGGCCTGTCCCAGCTGCCGTCGGCCTTGACCGAGCTCTTGTGAAGGATCGCCGTCATGCCGCAGTCGGAGCGCGCCAACGAATCGAGGAACACGGCCGAGGGCCGGTTGATCTTCATCGTGAAGGTGGCGTCGTCGGGCGTCGCGGTCTCGACCACCTTGAGGCCGTTGCGGCCGTCGTATTCGCTGAGGCAGCGCCAGTCCGTCTTCGGCTCCATGTAGCGCTTCCAGCTCCAGGCCACGTCGGCCGAGGTCAGCGGCGCGTCGTTGTGGAACTTCACGCCACGGCGCAACTTGAAGGTGTAGGTCAGGCCGTCGGGCGACACCTCGACCGACTGCGCGAGCAGCGGGCCGACGCTGCCGTCCTGCCGGTAGCCGACCAGGCCCTCGACCATGTTGAGCACGATGCCGTCGGTGGTGTTGTCGCGGTTCACGCCCGGGTTGGTCGAACGGATGTCGGCCGGCTGGGCGACCGTCACCGTGGTCTGGGCCAGCGCCGCGCCGCAGGCGAGGCCGGCGCCGGCGAGGGCTGCGAGTCGGAAGAAGGGACGGGGCATGGAGGACTCCTGCGATCGGAAAGGAAAAAGAACTTCAGGCGAAGGCGCTCTCGGCGCCGAAGCGCCAGCGCAGCCGCACGCCGCCGGCCTCGGTGGGCTCGAGCGCCGGAATGGCGGACAGCAGCCGGCGCGTGTAGTCCTGCCGCGGCGCGTCGAACACGGTGTCGCGCGTGCCCTGCTCGACGATGCGGCCGTCCTGCATCACGACCACGCGGTCGGCCACCTGCTCGACCACGCCGAGGTCGTGGCTGATGAACAGGCACGAGAAGCCGTGGCGCTTCTGCAGTTCGGCGAACAGCTCGAGCACCTGGGCGCGCACGGTGACGTCGAGCGCCGACACCGGCTCGTCGGCGATCACGAAGGCGGGCCGGCGCACCAGTGCGCGCGCGATCGCCACGCGCTGGCGCTGGCCGCCCGAGAGCTGGTGCGCATAGCGCGGCGCGTAGGCGGTGCCGAGGCCGACCTCGTCGAGCACCTCGGCCACGCGCTTCGCCTTGTCGGCCGTCGACATGCCGGGCACCAGCCGCAGCCCCTCGCCGACCAGCTGGCCGATGGTCATGCGCGGATCGAGCGAGGCGTAGGGGTCCTGGAACACCATCTGGCACTGCAGCCGGTAGTCGGCCCAGCCGGGGTCGGAGCGCGCGATCGGGCGGCCGCGGAACAGGATCTCGCCGCCGCCGGGCTTGAGCAGTCCGGCGATGGCGCGGCCCAGCGTGGTCTTGCCCGAGCCCGAGCCGCCGACCACCGCGACCACCTCGCGCGGACGCACCACGAGGTCGATGCCGTGCAGCGCGCGCTTCGGCGCGGTCTTGGCGAACAGCCGGCGCCGGCCGGGGTAGTCGATGACGAGGTTGCGCACCTCGACCACCGGCGGCTCGTCGGCCACCGCGCGCGCGGGCAGCCGGCGCGGCATGGCCTGCAGCAGCTCGCGCGTGTAGGGGTGCTTCGGCTGCTCGAGCAGGTCCTCGGTGCGGCCGGTTTCCTTCACCTCGCCATGCCGCATCACCACCATGCGCTGCGTGAAGCGCGCCACCATCGGCAGGTCGTGGCTGATCATCAGCACGGCGGTGCGGTGCTCGCGCGTGAGGCCCACCATCAGCTCGAGCACGTCGCGCTGCACCACGGCGTCGAGCGCGGTGGTCGGCTCGTCGGCGATCAGCAGCGCGGGTTCCAGCAGCATCACCGAGGCCAGCATCATGCGCTGGCGCATGCCGCCCGAGAACTCGTGCGGCCAGGCCGCGAGCGCGCCCTGCGGATCGCGGATGCCGACGCGCGCGAGCATGTCGAGGACGCGCGTGCGCCGCGCGGTGGGCGACAGCTCGCGACGGTGCAGCGCGAGCGCTTCCTCGAGCTGGCGGCCGATGGTCATCGACGGATTGAGCGAGGTCATCGGCTCCTGGAACACCATGCCCACGCGCGCGCCGCGCAGCTCGCGCAGCCGCGCCGGCCTGGCGAGCGCGAGGTCCTCGCCCTCGAACAGGATGCGGCCCGCGGTGCGCACCAGCGGCGGCGGCGTGAGGCCCATCAGGGCGCGCGCGGCCTGCGTCTTGCCGCTGCCCGATTCGCCGACGATGCCGACCATCTCGCCGGGCGCGATGTCGAAGCTCACGTCGCGCACGATCTCGCGGCCGCCGGGGCCGACGGCGAGCGTGAGGCCTTCGACGCTGACCAGCGCGCCGGTGGTAGGAGTGGAAGTCATTGCACGCCCTTCATGCGCGGATCGAGCCAGTCGCGCACCGCGTCGCCCAGCAGGTTGATGCCCAGCAGCGTCAGCGCGATGCACAGGCCTGGAAGAATCGAGAGGTGGCTGGCCTGCGCCATGAAAGGCCGCGCCGAGGCGAGCATGTTGCCCCAGGTCGGCGCCGGCGGCGGCACGCCCAGGCCGAGGAACGAGAGCGCGCTCTCGGCCAGGATCACCCAGCCGAACATCGAGGTGGCCAGCACCGTGAGCGGTGCGGTGCAGTTGGGCAGCACGTGGCGCACCATGGTGTAGAGCTCGGAGTTGCCGAGCACGCGCGAGGATTCGATGAACTCCTTCTCGCGCAGCGACAGCACCGTGCCGCGCACGATGCGCGTCACCGAGGGCGTATAGGCCAGCCCGAGCGCGAGCACGATGCCGTACTGGTTGGCGCCCACCACCGCGAGCAGGCCCAGCGCCAGCAGCAGGCCCGGGAAGGCCAGCAGCGCGTTGTTGAAGGCCATCACGATGCGGTCGGTCCAGCCGCGCAGGAAGCCCGTGAGCACGCCCACGATGCTGCCCACCACGATCGAGAAGCCCACCGTGAGCACTGCTATCCAGACGCTGGTGGCGGCGCCGGCCATCAGGCGCGAGAGCTCGTCGCGGCCGAACTCGTCGGTGCCCAGCAGGTAGCGTGCGCCGGGCAGCTTGAGCCGCGAGCCGAAGTTGATGCGCAGCGGATCGTGCGGCGTCCACACCAGGCTCAGGAGCGCGGCAGCCACGACCAGGCCGACGATGACGATGCCGACCAGGGCGTTGAGAGGTATGCGTTTGTTGCGGGTCATCTTCGTGCCTATTCGACGGCGACGCGGGGGTCGAACAGGGGATAGCAGAGATCGATCACGAGGTTGACCACCACGTAGATCACCGCCACGAACAGCAGGCAGCCCTGGATCACCGGGTAGTCGCGCGCGAAGATCGCGTCGACCAGCAGCCGGCCCAGGCCCGGGATGGTGAACACGGTTTCGACCACCGCGATGCCGCCGAGCAGGTTGCCCAGCACCAGGCCGATCAGGGTCCAGGTCGGGCCGAAGGCGTTCTTGAAGGCATGGCGCATCAGCACCGCGCGTTCCGACAGGCCCTTGGCGCGCGCATGCGTGATGTAGTCCAGGCGCAGCACCTCGAGTGTGCTGGCGCGGGCCATGCGCATGAGCACGCCGATCTCGTGCAGGAACAGCGTGAGGATCGGCAGCACCAGGTACAGCAGGCCGTTCTTCCAGTCCTCGGCGATGCCCACGTAGCCCACCACCGGCAGCCAGCCCAGCTTGAGTCCGAACAGCAGCAGCAACAGCAGGCCGAGCCAGAAGGTCGGGATCGACACCAGCAAGGTGGCCGAGCCGACCAGCAGCAGGTCGGGCGCGCGGTTCTGTTTCCACGCGGCGACCATGCCGGCCGGCACCGCCACCAGCGCGGCCAGCGCCACCGCCACCAGCACGATGCGGCCGCTGATCAGGAAGCGCTCGGCCACCAGCGAGAGCACGTCCTGCCCGCTGTTGATCGAGGTGCCGAGGTCGCCCTGCAGCACATGGCCGAACCAGATGCCGAACTGCGCCGGCAGCGAGCGGTCGAGGCCGAGCCGCGCGCGCAGGTCGGCCAGGCTCGCGGGCGTGGCGAGGTCGCCGAGCAGCAGCTGCGCGGGGTCGCCGGGAATCAGCCGGATCAGGACGAACACCGACACCGCCACGATCAGCAGGGTGGGGACGGCCATCGCGATGCGGGCCGCTGCGAAACGGAACATGGGCCTTCTTCCTCGTGGTGGGTGGGGTCAGGCCGGCGACGGCGCGGCGCGCAGTTCTTGCAGGGCCTTGGCGAAGAAGTCCTGCACATGGCCCACGCAGGCCAGCCCGTTGTGCGGCACGTTGTCGAGCAGCTCGAAGGCCACCTTCACGCCGGCCGCCTCGAAGGAGCGGCGCAGCGTCTCGAGCCGCTCGGGCCGCGTGCGGCCGGCATCGTTGGCGCCCGGCATGAAGAACTTGCCGCCGGGCTTGTGCGTGATCTCCCAGGTCTCGATGTCGGCCTTGCCCGCGATCATGTGCACCGGCAGGCGGCGCAGCGCCTCGAGGTCCATGGGCTTGCCGAAGCGGGTTTCGAAGTCTTTGGTGCCGACCCACCAGCCCTGCTCGGGATCGATCAGCGTGACCGAGCCCGGCGCGCCGATCGACACGGCCCACAGGCGCTCGGGGTGCAGCATCGCGAAGCGGTTGACGAACTGGCCGCCGCCCGAATAGCCGAACAGCGCGAAGCGGCCGAAGTCGCAGCCGAACTTCTCGCCCACCTCGGCCACCATGTCGAGCAGCACCTGGTCGTAGCGGATGTCGGCCTCGATCAGGTGCTTGAAGCCGTCGCGGTTGCCGTCGCCGCGCACGCCGGCCGGGAACAGCGGGCACAGCACGATGCAGTCGTTCCATTTCGCGAAGCCGCTGAAGGCCTCGCGGTAGTTGACGAAGGCGCGGCCGGTGCCGTGCACCACCACCACCAGCTGCATCGGCCGCGTGCCGGGCTGGCCCACGTGCTCGGGCACGTAGGTGCAGTAGGAGAAGCGCGGGTCGCTGCGCGCGGCGTAGATGGTGCTCGGGCCCAGGTCGTAGAGGGTACGGGCGCGCCGCTCGGCGAGGGCGGCGGGGGCTTCGGTGGTGTCGGTCATGGGAATGGTGGAACGATGGGAAAGGACTACAGCGTGTATTCGCGGAAGTGGCGTGCCTCGTAGGGCTTGCGCGCCACCCACATCACGCGGTTGGCCGCGTCCATCAGGGTGGTGGCCACGGTGGCCGAGATGCTGCTGAAGTCCGCGGGCTTGGGCGTGCGCAGCACGCCGTCGGGCTTGCCGAATTCGTCGGCCAGCGCGGCCTTGACGTCGCTCCAGTCGATGCGGCTCTCGACGCGGCGCAGCGCGTTCTCCACGCGGTGCTGGCGGTAGATGCTGTCGGGGCGCTGCGGCAGGCCGGGGTCGCGCAGCTTCAGCGTGGCCGCGGGCGACATCCAGTGGTTGGCATGCACCAGCAGGTCGTTCTCGGGCAGGGTCCAGAAGATCTCGCCGGGCGAGGTCTCGAGGCTGATGCCCGAGCCATCGTTGCCGCTGGCCTGCGCGAGGATCATGTTGTTGGCGCAGTAGCGCTTCGAGGCCCAGATGGTCTTCATCGCCTGCGCCAGGTTGGCGGCTTCGAGCACGCGGCGGCGCAGCAGCACCAGCGGCACGCCCGGGCCCTTGCGGAAGTCCTCGTCGCAGGTCAGCGAATTGCCGGTCAGCGACACGCCATGGCTGTTGAAGCCGTGGCGCGCGAGCGCGCCGGCCTCGGTGAAGGTCAGCATGTCGGGACCGTTCTCCGCGCGGATGCGCAGCACGATGCCGGTGTCGACGCATTCCTGGCGCCAGTCCCAGTTGTGGGCATGCATCAGGCGGCCGCTGGCCGAGCGCGCGGGCAGCACCACGAGGCCGGTGCAGTCGCCGTCCTCGCTCGATGCGGCGTCGATGGCCGGCGCCGTGGCCTGCTTCATGTCGGCATAGCCGAACAGCATCTCGGTGCGGCAGTTGATCATCACCACGTCCTCGAGCGCGACGCCCGCGCCTTCGGCGATGCCGCGCATCTCCTCGAGGTAGCTCGCGTCGTAGGCCGCGATCACCGGCAGCATCGACTGCGCGAGCTGGCGGATGGTGGCGTCGTCCAGGCCGCGGCGGCCCAATTGGGCGCGATAGAGCGCGATGCCGCCGGCCACGCGCTCGGGCACCGCGCGGCCGTGCTGCACGCCGCGCGCATGCGGCGTGCCGGAAACATCGACGAGGGGAAAGTATTCAGGGGTGGTCATGGCGTTGGTTTGTCATCGGCCTGCCGCGCGAAGGCGGTAGTGAACGGCGCGGCGGTGGCGATGGCCCGCATTGTTTGGCAGGCACAGGAAAAAATAAATTTAAAAATCGTTTAGAGTTAATAAAGGATTTGTTTATCGTCCCGGTCCCATGAGCACCATCCGTTTCCTGCGCACCTTCGTCGCCGCGGCCCGCGGCGGCTCGTTCGCGGCCGCGGCCGACCAGGTCGCGCTGACGCAGGCGGCTGTCGGCCAGCAGATGCGCGCGCTCGAGGCCGAGATGAAGAAGTCGCTGTTCGACAAGACCGGCCGCACCATGGCGCTGAGCCCGGCCGGCCACCTGCTGCTACCGCGCGCCGAGGAGCTGCTCGCGCAGTACGAGTCGATGCGGCGCGACCTGCAGGACCAGCGCCAGATCGCCGGCACCATCAAGCTCGGTTCGCTGATCTCGGCGATGGGGCTGCTGTCGAGCACGCTGGCGGTGTTGAAGTCGCTGCATCCGAACCTCGAGGTGGAGCTGCGCGTGCGCGAGCAGACGCAGCTGATGCAGGACGTGATCAGCGGCGAGCTCGACGCGGCCGTGGTGGTCGAGCGCCAGTGGCCCGAGGCGCCGGGCCTGCTGTGGACGCCCTGCTACGACGAGGCGCTGACCGTCATCGCCAACTCGGGCATCGCCTCGGCCGAGACGCCGATCGCGAGCCTGTTCGCGAACCATCCCTTCATCCGCTTCGACCGCCGCACGCCGACCGGCGCGCGCATCGACAAGATCCTGCGGCGGCTGCAGTACGTGCCGAAGGAGTTCCTCGAACTCAACTCGCTGCTGGCCATCGCGGAGCTGGTGCGCAAGAACGTGGGCTTCACCATGGCGCCGCTGCTGAAGAACTTCGACTGGGAGAGCGACCCCGCGCTGTGCGTGCTGCACCTGCCGGGCCGGCCCGTGGCGCGGCGGCTCGGCATGCTCGAGAACGGCAAGCGCAGCCATGTGACGGGGGTGGTGCGCGAGGAGATGCTGGCGCATCTGCGGCGCATGAAGCCGGCGGCGGCGGCGGGGCTTTGAGGGGGCGGCGGCGATCGCAGCGGCGTTGAAGGCCTCGGGTCAGGAGGCGGGCTGGCAGAGAAGCGGGGCCTACGAAATCCAGTCCGCCACGGCTTTCCAGCGGCGCACCTGCTGATCGTCGATGTCGATGTTCGGCTTGGCCGTGGCCTGCTTGTCGCAATAGGCGCGGACGATGGCCTCCAGCTTGTCGGATGTCAGGCCCACTATCGCGGCGGCATTGATATTGGCCAGCATTTCCTGGCGGGTGGTGTATGTCGTCGCGCTCAAGGGGTTGAAGCCGGCCCCCTCGTCTGCCAGGGTGCGGCCACCGTTGCGCATCTCGTGCTTCACGCAATCGGCCGGGCTTTGGCGTGCAGCCTCTTCCTTGCGATAGGCTGCCACCTGTCGGGCATGCGAGGCCTGCCATCGTTCCACCTCGACCTGCACCTGGGCCTTGGCATCGGGGTTGCCGCACAGGGTTCGCACCATCTTGATGGCGGAGGGCGTTGCCGAGAGCGTCGCATTGGCACCGATCGCCGCGAACGCGCTCTTGCAATCGGCCGTGTTGAAGAGCTGCCGGTATTCAGCGATCGCGCTGTGGACTTCCGGCGGCGAGCGCTCGAAAGCCATCGCCACGTCGCTCGAGGTCAATCGCATGCCGCCCTGCAGAAAGAGCGAGACCACCCGGGCGTCGCCTTCACGCAGCGATTGATAGAGACGGCCATGGTCCCATTGCACGCCCGAGTTGGAAAGTTCCTTGCGTGGGTCGTCGCTGGTTTCGCGCTTCAAGGTAGCGGTCTTCTCGTTGATGGAGGAGAGGATCGTCGTGGTCTTCTTCTGCTCGTCCAGCATCGATTGAGAAATACCCAATTGCTTTTGTGCGACGGCGATCGCCGTCACGTTCTTGGCGAGGATGCCGCCTTCGTCGGCGCTGGCAAAGGACTTGGCGCTGAAGAAGAGACAACTGAGCGCGAACAGCATCACGACGTGCACCCCGTGCGCTAGAAAGGGATTCGGGCCCGACCAGATCCAGTTGAGTTCCGAGTCCTTGTTCGAAAGGCGGTGCCACCAGGGGGCGGGCGCCGATTCCTCGCGACCCCACAGCGAGGCGATCAGGTAGATGGCAACCGTCACCGCGACGATGCCGAGGAGGCCAACGGCAATCCAGCCACCGCGCGGCGTCAGGAGGTCGCCCAGAAATCCCACCGCCGCGCCAGGTAACGCGCCAGTGGCTACCAGTCCGGTCATTCGCTTGACGATCTTCGGGTCTTCTCCTGCCATCGAATCCTCCTGTTTCAAAAATTGTAGGCGAGCGATCCACGCATTCGTCGCGGCCCGGGGTCGCGACGCGCCTTGAACCCAAGGACTTCGTGACCGTGCAAGGCTTGCTGCGACACTTGCTATATGATTCGTATACGTTTCATATAGAAGAAAAACCATGGGCATCGTCAAGATCTCCGACCTCATGCACGAGAACCTGCGCGTCGCAGGCAACGCGCTGAGCCGCTCCATCAACGCGCAGGCCGAGCACTGGATGCGCATCGGCATGTTGGCCGAGCTGCATCCCGACCTCGATCACCGCGAGCTGTGCCAGCTGCTGGTGCGCGCCGAGATGGCCGGCGGGCTCGACCTCGCGATGGCCTGCGCGCCGAGCGAGCCGCATGCGCCGCGGCCATCGGGCCGCGCGGCGGGGCGGGCGGCGAAGGTCGTGCAATGAACATGGCCGTGCCGCTGAAGACGCCCGAGCAGATCGCGCTGTCGCGCAAGGCCGGGCACCTGGCGGCCGAGGTGCTGCAGATGATCGGGGCCTACGTGAAGCCCGGCGTCACCACCGATGAGCTCGACCGCCTCTGCCACGACCACATCGTCAACGTGCAGCGCGCGATCCCGGCCAACGTGGGCTACAAGGGCTTCCCGAAGACCGTGTGCACCTCCGTCAACCACGTGGTCTGCCACGGCATTCCCTCGGCGCAGAAGACGCTGAAGAAGGGCGACATCGTCAACATCGACGTGGCCGTGATCAAGGACGGCTGGTTCGGCGACTGCAGTCGCATGTACTTCGTCGACGAGCCGAGCCCGCTCGCGCGCCGGCTGGTCGAGACCACCTACGAGGCGATGCGCGCCGGCATCCTGGCCGTGCGCCCGGGCGCGACGCTGGGCGACGTGGGCCATGCGATCCAGAGCGTGGCGCACCGCGAGCGTTTCAGCGTGGTGCGCGAGTACTGCGGCCACGGCATCGGGCAGATCTACCACGACGATCCGCAGGTGCTGCACTACGGCCGGCCCGGCGAAGGCCTGCGGCTCGCGCCGGGCATGGTCTTCACCATCGAGCCGATGATCAATGCGGGCCGCCGCGAGACCCGCGAGCTGCCCGACGGCTGGACCGTGGTCACGCGCGACCATTCGCTGTCGGCGCAGTGGGAGCACATGGTCGCGGTGACCGAGGACGGCTTCGAGGTGCTTACGCCCTGGCCCGAGGGTACGGGCAGTTACCCGCCGATCGCCTGAACGCGGGCCGCGTCAGTCTCCGGCCCAGCGAAAACGCGCCGTGAAGTTGCGCAGCAGCGCCGGCTCGTAGGTGAAGGCCATGCCGCGGATGCGCGTGGCGCGCCGCGCCACCTCGGCCAGCGCGTCGGCCACGTAGTCCATGTGGTCGTTGGTGTAGACGCGCCGCGGGATCGTGAGCCGCATCGATTCGAGTGGTGCCTTCTCCTGCAACCCGGTGGCCGGATCGCGCCCGAGCAGCAGCGAGCCGATCTCCACCGCGCGCACGCCCGCTTCCAGGTACAGCTCGCAGGCGAGCGCATGCGCGGGAAAGCTTTCGGCCGGCAGGTGCGGCAGCAGCGCGGCCGCGTCGACGAACACGGCGTGCCCGCCGGTCGGGTGCTGGATCGGGATGCCCTGCGCGCGCAGCCGCTCGCCGAGGTAGGCGACCTGGCCGACGCGGTAGCGCAGGTAATCGGCATCCATGGCCTCCTCGAGGCCGACCGCGAGCGCCTCCATGTCGCGGCCCGCGAGGCCGCCGTAGGTGATGAAGCCCTCGCTGACCACGCAGCGTTCCTGCACGGCGCGAAACAGGTCCTGGTCGTCGCGGAAGCTGCAGAAGCCGCCGATGTTGACCAGCCCGTCCTTCTTCGACGACATCACCGCGATGTCGGCGCAGGCCATCATGTCGCGCACGATGCCGGGCACGTCGCGCCGCGCCTGGCCGGCCTCGCGTTCGCGGATGAACCAGGCGTTCTCCGCGAAGCGCGTGGCGTCGATCACCACCGGGATGCCGGCCTCGCGCGCGAGTTGCGAGGCCGCGCGCAGGTTGGCCAGCGCGACCGGCTGGCCGCCGCTGGTGTTGCAGGTCACGGTGGCCACCAGCGCCACCACGTTGGCCGCGCCATGGGTCTCGATCAGCCGCGCGAGTTCTTCGAGGTCGAAGTTGCCTTTCCAGTCGTGGTAGGTGGCGGTGTCCAGTGCCTCCTTCGTCAGTGCGTTGAGCGCGCGTGCGCCGGCCAGTTCGATGTGAAGCTTGGTGGTGTCGAAGTGGAAGTTCGACAGGAACACCGGCTGCTTCGCGCCGCGGCGCTTCACGAGCTCGGGGTAGAGCAGCTGCTCGGCCCCGCGGCCCTGGTGCGCGGGCACCGTGTGGCGATGGCCGAAGACCTTCTCGATGGTGTCGGCGAGCCGGTAGTAGCTGCGGCTGCCGGCATAGGCCTCGTCGGCCGCCATCATCGCGGCCCACTGGCGGTCGCTCATCGCGCCGCTGCCGCTGTCGGTCAGCAGGTCGATGAAGACGTCGTCGCTGCGCAGCAGGAAGGGGTTGAGCCCCGCTTCGAGCAGTGCCTGCTCGCGGTGCGCGCGCGTGGTCATCGCGATGCGCTCGATGGTCTTGATGCGGAACGGTTCGGGGATGCGCTTCATGGGTTCTCCTGATCGAAGCTCGGTGCGGATGGATCGAATGGCTGACCCGGGGCGTTCGCGAATGGCGATGCAATGCAGTTGCGCATTCGTTGCCTATCGAGAGAAGATGTCTCGCCTGCTCTCGCCCCTGGGTCGAGCTCGCAACGATTCTTTCGCCCGGCTCGCGCAATGGGTTTTCATCGCGCCTGGGGAACACCCTCGAAGAAGAGAAGTCCTTTCGCCATTCCCATCAAACAGGAGAACATCTTGCAACCCGTACCGCTGGACTCGATGGACACCCGCATGCTCGAGGTGCTGCAGGGCCATGGCCGCATCTCCAATCTCGAGCTCGCGGCCGCGGTCGGGCTCTCGCCCGCGCAATGCAGCCGCCGGCATCACCGGCTCGAGGAAGAGGGCGTGATCGCGCGCTACGAGGCACGGCTGCGGCCCGCGGCCGTGGGCCTGCGCGTGATGGCCTTCGTCCAGATCGCGATGGAGCGCGGCCACGTGCGCGACTTCAAGCGCTTTCGCCAGGCCGTGACGCAACTGCCCGACGTGCTCGAATGCCACTCGGTGACGGGCGACGTCGACTACGTGCTCAAGGTGATCGCGCGCGACCTCGAGGCGCTCAGCACCTTCCTGACCGAGAAGCTCTCGGCGCTGCCCGGCGTGAGCATGGTGCGTTCGAGCGTGTGCCTCGAGGAGCTCAAAGGCGGCGCGGCGCTGCCGCTGGCGCAGGCAGGCGCCTGAAGCGCCGTCTCAGCCGCGCCGCGACTGCACGAAATCCACGAAGGCGCGCAGCGGCGCCGGCAGCCGCTCGCGCCCCTGGTAGTAGAGAAAGGGCCCGGTGAAGGGTTGCCACCAGTCCTCGAGCACGGGCACCAGCGCGCCGCTCGTCAATTGCGGCCGCAGCCATTCCTCGAACAGGTGGATCACGCCGATGCCGGCCACCGCCGTGTCGACCGCGAGCTCGACACCGCCGCCCAGGCGCACGATCAACGGCCCGTCGACGTCCACCGTCACCACCTCGCCTTCGCGTTCGAATTCCCAGCCCGCCATCGCGCCGCTCGCGAAGCGCCCGCGCAGGCAGGCGTGCTGCAGCAGGTCGCGCGGATGCATGGGGCGGCCGTGCGCCGCGAGGTAGGCCGGCGCGGCCGCGGTCGCCATGCGCTGGCGGCGCGGGCCGATCGGGATCGCGATCACGTCCTGTTCGAGCCGTTCCTCGTAGCGGATGCCGGCATCGCAGCCCGCGGCCAGCACGTCGACGAAGCTCTCCTCGACCACCACCTCGAGCAGGATCTCGGGATAGGCCGCGAGAAAGGGCGGCACGATCGCCGGCAGCACCAGCCGCGACGCGCTCGCGGGAACGTTGAGCCGCAAGGTGCCCGCGGGCTTGTCGCGAAAGCCGTTGACCACGTCGAGCGCGGCCTCGACCTCGCCGAGTGCGGGCCCGAGCCGGTCGAGCAGCCGCGCGCCGGCCTCGGTGGGCACCACGCTGCGGGTGCTGCGATGCAGCAGGCGCACGCCCAGCCGCGTTTCGAGCCGACGCACCGCCGCGCTGAGGCTGGAGGCGCTCACGCTCTGCAGCCGCGCCGCCTCGCGAAAGCCGCCCGCGCGCGCCACCGCCACGAAGACCGCCAGATCGCCGAGCTGTTCCGTCATCGCCTGTCTTTCGATTGTTCGTTTTTCCGCACGACCCGTGCGCATTGAGCCGGCTTATCGTACGCCGCCGCGGTGCCTACATTCAGCCTCAACCTGAAAGGAAAGCCCATGAACCCGCTCGACACCATCTCCACCTTCCGCCTCGGCAGCCGCGACGTGAAGCGCCTCGGCTACGGCGCCATGCAGCTCGCCGGCCCCGGCGTCTACGGCCCGCCGAAGGACCGCGCCGCCGCCGTCGCGGTGCTGCGCGCCGCGATCGAGGCCGGCGTGAACCACATCGACACCAGCGATTTCTACGGCCCGCACGTCACCAACCAGATCATCCGCGAGGCGCTGCACCCGTACCGCGACGACCTGACCATCGTCACCAAGGTGGGTGCCACGCGCGGGGCCGATGCCTCGTGGAACCTCGCGGCCTCGCCGGCCGACCTGCGCCAGGCGGTGCACGACAACCTGCGCAACCTCGGCCTCGACGTGCTCGATGTCGTCAACATGCGCAGCATGCTGGGCGTGCACGGGCCGGCCGAAGGCTCGCTCGAGGCGCCGCTGACTGCGCTCGCCGAGTTGCGCGAGCAGGGCCTGATCCGCCACATCGGCCTGAGCAACGTGACCGCGAAGCAGGTCGACGACGGCCAGCGCATCGTGCCGATCGTCGGCGTGCAGAACATGTACAACCTCGCGAACCGCGGCGATGACGCGCTGGTCGAGAAGCTGGCGCGCGAGGGCATCGCCTATGTGCCCTTCTTCCCGCTCGGGGGCTTCACGCCGCTGCAGTCGGGGGTGCTGTCGGAGGTGGCGGGCGAACTAGGCGCGACGCCGATGCAGGTGGCGCTGGCCTGGCTGCTGCAGCGCTCGCCGAACCTGCTGCTGATTCCGGGGACTTCGTCGCTGGGGCATCTGCGGGAGAACCTTGCGGCGGCCGGGCTGAAGCTGCCGGCCGAGGCGGTGGCGCGGCTCGACACGATCGGCGTCGGGTCCGGGCACTGAAGCACGACTTCAGGGCGGCAGGAAGAGCCCTTCGCCGACGCACAGCGCCATCTGCTCCTCGACGGCGCTGCGAAAGACCTTCGCGGCCAGGCTGACGGGCCGCCCTTTGGCCACCGCGAGCATGCGGGCCACCGAGAAGCCGCGCACCGGCACGGCCACGAGGCCTTGCCAGATGCTGGAGGTTCGCACCACCGATCTCGGCAGCACGGCAAAGCCCAGGTCGGCCCGCGTGAGTTGCGCGGCCCCTTCGTTGCCGTCGATCTGGATGACCGGCTGCATCACCCCATGCTCCGTCTCCAGGCTGTGCCGCAGGCCGAGGGAGATGATGATCGGCAGCTTGCGCAGTTCGCGCGCATGCACGCTCGGGCGCGCGGCCAGCTTCGAACCCGGAAGACAGAAGACCGCGATTTCCTGCCGCGCGAGCGGCGTGAAATGGATGTGCTCCTGATTGCCGGGATTCGACACGATGGCGAGCTCGATGGTGCCGGCGGTCAGCCGATGCAGCGCGTCGTCGGTGGGGCTCTCCGTCAGCTCCAGCCGGACCTGCGGAAAGCGCTGGCGGAAGTCCAGCGCGAGGCGGCCGTGGATCGCTTGCCCGACCGTCGGCGCCGACGACATCCGCACCGTGCCTCGCACGTCGCGATGAAAGCCGCGCATGCCGCGGTTGAAGTTGGAGACGTCCAGGGTCGTGCTCTCCACCTCGCGCAGGATGAAGCGCGCGCGTTCCAGGAACATGAGGCCGCTGTCGGTGAGTTGCACCCCCGCGATGCTCCGGTGGAAGAGGGGGCCGCCCAGGTCTTCCTCGAGCAGGCGCATCTGCCGGCTGATCGCGGACTGCGCCACGTGCAGCACCGCGGCGGCGGCACTGATGCTTCCCTTTTCCGCCACCGTCAGGAAGTAGCGCACCTGCCGCAGATCCATGGTTCGTCTCCAGAGCTTGTCCAGCTAAATTTTAGATGGATGGCAGCTGAAATCTCTTCTTTTGCGTTGGTATCAACCCCTCCAGAATTGCGCCTGCCGGACGGGGCGCGATCGCAGGGCACGCCGGCCAGACAAGAAAGATGGAGACAAGGATGATCAAGACCGCGTTGCGTTGCGCAGCCATGGCGCTGTCCGCGCTGGCGCTGGGCGCCCCGGCCCACGCCGACTATCCCGAGAAGCCCGTGCGCATCGTCGTGCCGTTCGCGGCGGGCGCGGGCGCGGACATGGCCTCGCGCTTCATGGCGGGCAAGCTCGCGCAGCGCTGGGGCCAGGGCACCGTGGTCGACAACCAGGTCGGCGCCAACAGCATCATCGGCGCGCAGCAGGTCGCCCGCGCACCGGCCGACGGCTACACGCTGCTGGTGCCCAACGACACCACGCTGGCGGCCAATCCGGCGCTGTATGCCAGGCTGCCCTACGACCCCCTCAAGGATTTCGCGCCGATCGCGCTGATCGGCGAAACCCCCTTCGTGCTGGTCGCGTCGCCCAGCCTCAAGGTGCATTCGGTCAAGGAACTGGTGGATGCCGCCAAGGCCAGCCCCGGTGAAATCAACTTCAGCTCCAGCGGCGTCGCCAGCGCCCAGCATCTTCCGATGGAGATCCTGATGCGCAGCGCGGGCATCCGGATGCTGCACGTGCCCTACAAGGGCGCGGCGGAAGCTGCCACGGCGGTCGTGGGCGACCAGGTGCAGGTGATGTTCGCCGGCGTCTCGGCCGTGCTGCCGTTCCTGCAGTCGGGCCGGCTCGTGCCGCTGGCCGTCGGCACCTCGGAAAGGCTGGCCGTGCTGCCCAAGGTGCCGACCATGGCCGAGTCCGGCTTCCCGGGCTTTCGCTATGGCGCATGGCTGGGCTTCGTGGCACCGGCCGCCACGCCCGCGGCCATCGTGCAGAAGATCAACGCCGATGTCGGCGAGGTGCTGCGCCAGCCCGAGGCGCGCGAGCGGCTGCTGGCCATGGGCTTTCTGCCCGCGGCACCGGCGAAGCCGGAAGCCTTTCGCAAGCACATCGGCGAGGAACTGGTTCGCTACGCCCAGTTCATCCGCGCGGCCGGCATCGAGCCGTCGCGCTGAGACCGCCCACCCAAGAAGTTCAGGACACACAAGAAAGCATCATGCGGATCATTGACCTCCAGGAAGCGGCCTTTCCGGTGCAGAGCACCATGCGCAACGCCGTGTTCTCCTTCGCGGAGATGACGACCTCGATCGTCGCGGTACGGCTGGACCCGGGCCGCGGCAGGATGCCGGTCACCGGCTACGCGTTCAACTCCACCGGCCGCTACGCCTGCGGGCAGCCGATGCGCGAGCGCTTCTTCCCCCGGCTGCTGCGGGCCCGGCCCGAGTCGCTGCTCGACGGCGATGGCGTGCTCGATCCGGCCAAGGCCGTGACGGCGATGCTCGTCGGCGAGAAGCCGGGCGGCCATGCCGAACGCTCGATCGCCATCGGCACCATCGAGACCGCGCTGTGGGATGCCATCGGCAAGGCGCAGGACCTTCCGACCGCGGAAGTGCTGGCGCGGCGCTATCGCGGCGGGACCATGCAGCGCAAGGTGTCCGTGTACGTGGGCGGAGGCTGGTACCGGCCGGGCGGCGTGCCGCAGGACGTGGCCGACGAGATCCGCGGCCACCAGGCCGCCGGCTACACCCACGTGAAGATCAAGGTGGGCGGTGCATCGCTCGACGAGGACCTGCGCCGTATCGATTGCGCGCTGAGCGTGCTGCCCGACAGCAGCCACCTCGCGGTCGATGCCAACTGCAAGTTCCAGCGCGACGAGGCGCTCGTCTATGCGAAGGCGCTGGCGCCGTACGACCTGCGCTGGTTCGAGGAGCCCTGCGATCCCAACGACTATTCGCTGATGGCCGAGCTGGCCTCGGTGTACGCGCCACCGCTCGCGGTCGGCGAGAACCTCTATGGCAACCAGGAGGTGACCAACCTCGTGCGCCTCGGTGGCTGGCGCAGCGAGAAGGACCTGATCCAGGTCGACCCGCCGCAGTCCTACGGCCTGCATGCCTTCGCCAGCATGGCGCTGGCGCTCGAGGCGCAGGGGTGGGGCGCAGGCAGCCATTTCCCGCACGGCGGCAACCAGATGTCGCTGGCGCTGGTGGCGGGCCTGGGCCTCGGCGGTTGCGAGGCCTATCCCGGCGTGTTCGGCTCCTTCGGTGGCTTTGCCGACGACACGCGGGTTGAGGACGGCTTCGTGCATCCGCCGCAGCGGCCCGGCATCGGCTTCGAGGGCCACGGCGCGCTGCACGCGCTGATGAGCTCGGTCGGCGCCGGGCTGAAAACCTCCTGATCGATCTCCTTCCTCTCGCAAGCTCTCGCAAGCCCATGAACTTCGTCACCTTCCATACCGACTCCGATCCGACGCCCCGCCTGGGCGCGGTCGTCGATGGCGCCATCGTCACCCTGCCCGGTGACATGGTGGCCCTTTGCAGCCGTGGTGCGGCCGGCTTCGCCGCCGCCGCGAAGCAGGCCGCCGCCGTGCCCGCCGCGGCCCGCATCCCGCTCGATGCCGCGAGGCTGCTGCCCGTGGTGCCACGGCCCGGCAAGATCATCTGCCTGGGGCTCAACTACGCGGACCACGCGGCCGAAGGCGGCAACCAGCGGCCTGACTACCCCAGCTTCTTTCTGCGCGGCGCGTCCTCGCTCGTGGCGCACGGCGCGGCGATCCAGCGGCCGCGCGTTTCGAGCCAGCTCGACTTCGAGGCCGAGCTGGCCGTGGTGATCGGCAGGACCTCGCGCCACCTGAGCGAGGCCGATGCGCTCGAGGCCGTGGCCGGCTATGCCTGTTTCAACGACGCCACGCTGCGCGACTACCAGCGCAGGACGGCGCAATGGACCATCGGCAAGAACTTCGATGCCACCGGCGCCCTGGGGCCCTGGCTGGTGCCCGCGTCCGAGCTGCCGCCCGGTGCCGCGGGGCTGAAGATCGAGTCGCGCCTCAACGGCACGGTCATGCAGAGCAGCAACACCGCACAGATGCTGTTTCCCGTGGCGGAAACGCTGTGCCTGCTCACCGAGGCGCTCACGCTCGAACCCGGCGACGTGATCGTGATGGGCACGCCCGCGGGCGTCGGCTATGCGCGCAAGCCACCCGTGTGGATGAAGGCCGGCGACACCATCGAGATCGAGATCGAAGGCATCGGGGTCCTGTCGAATCCCGTGGAGAACGAGGCGCAGCCATGATCTTCGAACTCAGAACCTACACCGCCGAACCCGGGCGCGCCGCCGACTTCCTGCAGCTCTACGAGCGCATGGCGCTGCCGCTGCAGAACAAGTACCTGGGAGGCCTCGTCGGCTTCTACGTCAGCGAGATCGGCCCGCTGAACCAGATCGTGCATCTGTGGCGATTCGACAGCCTGGCCGACCGCGAGCAACGGCGCTCGGCCATGGAGGCCGATCCGGCCTGGCAGGAATACAGGGCCCGCTCGAAGGAGCTGGGCGCCTTGCGGCAGCAGGAGTCGCAGATCCTCAAACCGACGTCGTTCTCGCCCCGCTAACGGCGTATCTGGCGCACCTGGCGCCGATGCACGAAGTGGCACCTCGAAAAACAAATACGGAGACAAGGCAATGAGCAACATCAATCGCAGGACACTCATCAGCGCGGCACTCGGCAGCGCATTGCCGGCGATGGCCCAGCCGGCCAAGTCGGATGTGCTGCGGATCGTCGTGCCCTTTCCCGCGGGATCGGGCATGGATGTCACCGGAAGGCTGCTGGCGCACACCCTCGAGACCACGAGCGGGCGCAACGTCATCATCGACAACAAGCCCGGCGCGGGCGCGGTGATCGGATCGCTGGACGTGTCGCGCTCCAAGCCGGACGGCAACACGGTGCTGCTGAACTCCGCGGGCCACACGACCAACGCGGTGCTCTACAAGAGCCTGCCCTTCGACTCGAAGTCCGACTTCACGCCCATTACGCGGCTGGCGACCTATTACGGATGGGCCCTGCTGGTTGGAGCGAACTCCCGCTTCAAGACCCTGCAGCAGTTCATCGATGCCGCGAAGGCTTCGCCGGGCAAGCTCACCATCGCGAACTCGGGCCTGGGCAATCCCACCCACATCATGGCCTCGCTGTTCTGCAGGAACGCCGGGGTAGACCTGGTCCATGTCCCGTACAAGGGCGCGCCGAGCAACGACCTGGTGTCGGGCGTCGTCGATTGCACCTTCCTCGCGCCGGTTTCCGCGCAGGGCTGGATCCAGGGCAAGCAGATGCGGGCGCTCGGCCTCTCGGGCAACGTGCGCTCGCCGATCGTTCCCGACGCACCCACCTTCGCCGAACTCGGGCTCGACGTGCCCGACATCCCCGCCTGGTCGGGCATCTGGGGGCCGAAGAACATGAGCGAGGCCGCAGCCAATTCGCTCCACGCCATGTTCGCGAAGCTCGGCCAGGACCCCAAGTACCGGCAGTACATCCAGGACGGCGGCGGCGTGCTCGAGGCCATGGCGCCGCGCGATTTCAAGGCCTATGTCGATTCGGAGATCGATCGCTTCGCCAGGATCCTGCCGCCCTTGGGAATCCAGATCAGTTGAGTTTCAGAAGGAAAGATCACCATGAACCAAACGAACCCGAACCAGGGCCGCGCCGACGGCGCGCTCTCCAACGACATGCCCGAGGCCGTCCATGCCGACGGCATGCGCATCCTCTGGGATGTGCCGATTCCGATGGGCGACGGCGTCGTGCTGCGCGCCGATGTCTTCCTCCCGCAGGAACCCGGCCGCCATGCGGCACTGATCTCCTACGGCGCCTATGGCAAGGGCGTGCCCATGCAGGTGGGCTACAAGAGCGCGTACGACCGCATGGTGCGCGACTTCCCCGACATCGCCGAAGGCTCGTCGAACAAGTACATGAACTGGGAAGTCATCGATCCCGAGAAGTGGGTGCCCGACGGCTTCGTCTGCATCCGCGTCGACAGCCGAGGAGCGGGCCGCTCGCCGGGCGTGCTCGATCCGACCTCGGAGCAGGAGACGAAAGACATCTACGAATGCATCGAATGGGCGGCGGCACAGCCGTGGAGCAACGGCAAGATCGGGATGAACGGCATCTCCTACTACGCGAGCAACCAGTGGTACGTGGCCGCGCTGCGGCCTCCGCACCTCGCCGCCATCTGCGTATGGGAGGGCTTCGTCGACCGCTATCGCGATGCGGCCCGACACGGCGGCATCTACTCGCAGTTCGGCGAAGGCTGGTATGAGCGCCAGGTGCTGCGCATTCAGCACGGCTACGGAGAGCGTGGCGCGCGCAATCCGAACAACGGCGAGCTGGTCTGCGGCCCGCAAACGCTGTCGGACGAGGAACTGGCGGCCAACCGTGCGCCGAAGATGTCCAACGAGTCGCTGAACCGCCCGCTCGACGACGCGTTCTATTCGTCGCGCAAGCCCGACGTGAGCCGCATCGAGGTGCCCCTGCTGTCGGCCGCGAACTGGGGTGGCATGGGCGTGCATCCGCGCGGCAATTTCGAGGGCTATCTGGACGCGGGCTCGAGCCAGAAATGGCTGGAGGTGCATGGCAACAGCCACTTCAGCCCCTTCTACCGCGCCGAGGGCGTTGAATTGCAGAAGCGCTTTCTCGCCCACTTCCTGCAAGGCAAGGACACGGGCTGGGACCGCCAGCCGCCGGTGCAGCTGCAGATCCGCCGGCCGGGCGAGCACTTCACGATCCGCGACGAGCAGGAATGGCCGCTGGCCCGCACGCAGTGGACGAAGTACTACCTCGAGCCCGCCACCCGCACCCTGGGCACCACGCCGGCCACCGGCGCCAGCATCGCCTACCAGGCGATGAGCGAAGGGCTCGTGTTCAAGCTTCCGCCGGCCAGGGAAGAGATCGAGATCACTGGCCCGATCGCGGCGCGGCTCGTGGTGTCTTCCAGGACGGCGGATGCCGATCTCTTCCTGGCGTTGCGGCTCTACGCACCCGACGGCAAGGAGGTGCTGTTCGTCGGCTCCAACGATCCGCGCGTGCCGATCGCACTGGGATGGCTGCGCGCCTCGCACCGCAAGCTGGACACGGCGAAGTCGCTGCCCTACCGCCCATACCACACGCACGACGAGCTGCAGCCGCTCGTGCCGGACGAGCCGGTCGTGCTCGACATCGAGATCCTGCCGACCTCCATCGTGATTCCGCCCGGCTACACGCTGGCCCTCAACATCCGGGGCTGCGACTACGACCACGGGCTCGGCGACGCCGGCTTCTCGGACCAGCCCTATCCGATGACGGGCGTCGGCCCGTTCCGTCACGCGAATCCGCAGGACCGGCCGCCCGAGGTCTTCGGCGGCGAGAACACGCTGCACTTCGACAAGGGCAACGAGCCCTTCATCCTGCTGCCCATCATTCCCGCCAAGGGTGCTTGAGCCAGCGGGATCGCAGCAGCGGGGGCACGGGATGAGCGATTCCATCGACACGGGCGACCACGCCTTCGTTCCAGGGCGCTGCACCAGCGCCGACCGCGTCATGTGGATCACGAAGGACCGCCTCTTCTATGCCGGCCTTCTCGGTGCCCGAAGCCTGCACACGCAAGGGGCCCTCGTCGCGTACGTCGCGATCGACGGCCGACTGCGCGTGCGGCTCGAAAGGGGCGAATGGCAATCGACCGAGGTCGCGATCGTCCAGCCCTACGTTCCCTACGAGATCGCCTGCGAGGGCCGCAACGTGTTGATCGTGCTGATCGAGCCCGAGACGGTCGACGCGAGCCGGCTGCCGCCGCTCTTGCGCCTGTGCGGCGCGGTGCATGCACCCGACTTCGCGACGCATGTGCGCGAGGTCCATCGCCGGCTTGCTTCGCAAGGCGGCGCGCTCGACCTGCACCCGTGCGATTTCGACCAGAGCTTTTTCGGCGCGGCGTTGCCCGCGCGCGCGCTCGACCAGCGCATCGCGAGCGTGCTGGAGCGCATCAAGGCCGATCCGACCGGTGCCGTCGCCTCCGATGAATGCGCTTCGCGCGTGAACCTGTCGATCTCGCGCTTCCGCCATCTGTTCAAGGAAGAGGTGGGCATTCCATTTCGCAACGTGCGTGCCTGGAAGCGGGCCCGCAGCCTGCTGCATCACGTGCACACGGACGCCAGCCTGGTCGACGTCGCGCTCGACATCGGCTATCCCGATTCGACGCATTTCAGCCACTCGATCCGCCAGGTCTACGGGCTCAAGCCCAGGGACATCATCGCGGGCTCGCGCAAGCTGCGCATCATCGCGCAGGCGCTCTAGCCATCGGCCCTCGACCCGACGTCGAACACGCCAGCCGCTGCGCGCAAGACGGCCATCTCGCACCGCAAGAAGATGGGGACACGATGAT
Source organism: Variovorax sp. 20P10.2.4 (assembly GCF_058244205.1). Classification (NCBI taxonomy): domain Bacteria; kingdom Pseudomonadati; phylum Pseudomonadota; class Betaproteobacteria; order Burkholderiales; family Comamonadaceae; genus Variovorax; species Variovorax sp. 20P10.2.4. Next base: position 15,720 of record NZ_JBZAYE010000008.1, on the reverse strand, counting down.
CGAAACACGTCCACTCCCTCACTACTTCAGCGCCGAGCATGAAGTCTTCCGATCGACGCTGCGCGAATTCGTCGACCGCGAGATCGTCCCTTTCGCGAACGACTGGGACGAGGCCGAGACCTTTCCTCGCGAGCTCTATCGCCAGTTCGGTGCATTGGGTGCCCTCGGCATCGGCTACGACGAAGCGCTCGGCGGCACGGCGGCCGACATCTTCCATTACCTCGTCGCGATCGAGGAGGTGGCGCGCGCGGGTTGTGGCGGCGTGCAGGCCTCGCTGCTGTCGCACACCATCGGCCTGCCACCCGTGGCCGCGCATGGCAGCGAAGCGCTCAAGCGGCGCGTGGTGCCGCCCGTGCTCGTCGGCGAGAAGATCGCCGCGCTGGCGGTCACCGAGCCCGGCGGCGGGTCCGACGTCGCGTCGCTCAAATGCGCCGCGCGGCGAGATGGCGACCACTATGTGCTGAACGGCGAGAAGACCTTCATCACCTCCGGCATGCGCGCCGATTTCATCACCGTGGCCGTGCGTACCGATGCGGGCTCGAAGGGCGCCGCGGGCGTGTCGGCCCTGCTGGTGGATGCGGATTCGCCAGGGCTCACCCGCACGCCGCTCAAGAAGATGGGCTGGTGGTGCTCCGACACCGCGCATCTGCATTTCGACGACGTGCGCGTGCCGGTCGGCCATCTGCTGGGCACCGAGCACCAGGGCTTCAAGGTCTTCATGACCAACTTCAACAGCGAGCGGCTGTCGATGTCGGCCGCCGCGTGCGCCTTCGCCCAGGCCTGTCTCGACGAGGCCCTGGCCTGGGCGCGCGACCGGGTGACCTTCGGGCAGCCGCTGTCGCAGCGGCAGGTCATTCGCCACAAGCTGGTGGACATGGCGTTGAAGATCGACGCCGCCCGCGCGCTGGTCTACGAGCTGGCGTGGCGGCTCGAGCACCGGCATGGCGATCCCGAGCAGCTCGTGGCGCGAACCTGCATGGCGAAGATCCTCTCCACGCAGGCCATGCAGTTCTGCGCCGACCAGGCGGTACAGATCCTCGGCGGCATGGGCTACATGCGCGGCACCCGCTCCGAGCGCATCTATCGCGAAGCCAAGGTGATGATGATCGGCGGCGGCTCCGAGGAAATCCTCAAGGACCTGGCGGCCCGGCAGCTGGGCATCTGAAGCGCCGCGCCATGAATGACAAGACCGACCTCGGCGGCCTGCTGGACGCATCGCCCGTGCGGCGCGGCCACGTTCTCACCGTGGCGACGCTGTTCCTCGTGTTGCTGATCGATGGCTACGACCTGGCCGTGACCGGCCAGATGCTCCCCGCCATCGCATCCGCGCTCGGCGTGCCGACCGCCAGCCTGACCGGCGCCTTCGCGCTGCAGCCCATGGGGCAGGCGATCGGTGGCCTGCTGCTGTCGCCGCTGGCCGATCACTTCGGCCGCAAGCGCATGCTGATCGCGCTGCTGGCGCTGTTCTCGGTCGCCACGCTGCAGAGCGTGTTCGCCACTTCGGTCTTCGGCTTTGGCGCGACCCGCTTCATCGCCGGCATGCTGGGCGGCGGCCTGCTGCCCGCGGCCGCCAGCCTGGTGGCCGACATCTCGTCCGTCAAGCGCCGCTCGACCATGGTGGGCATCGTCTATGCCGGCGTGGCCATCGGCGCCGTGGGCGCCAGCGGGCTCGTGGCCCTCGCGCTCGACCGCATCGGCTGGCAGGGCATGTACCTGATCGGCGCGTTGGCGCCGCTGCTGATGATCCTGCCGATCGTGCTGTGGATGCCGGAGTCGCCGCTGCATCTGGCGCGCACCGGCGCGCCACCGAGCGACATTCTCAAGGCGCTGCGCAAGCTGGGCATCCTGGTGGATGCCGGCACCAGGCTTCGCGGGCCGGCACGGCGAACCGGCGCGCGCATCTCGATCATCGAAATCTTCGGCGACCGTCGCGCACTCTTCACCGCGGCGCTCTGGTTCTCCTGCATCTGCGGCCAGATCGCCGTGAACCTGTTCGGCATCGGCGCGGTCTTCTTCCATGAATTCGGGCGCGTGCCGGTCGCCAGCTTCGCGGTCTACGCGTCGATGGCCGGGCTGGCGTCCATCGTCGCAGGCCTGTCGACAGGCTTCGTGATCGACCGCTTCGGACGCTATCCCGTGACCGCCGTGTATGCGCTGCTGGGCGCTCTGTCGCTGGCCGGGCTCGGCCTGTTTCCGTTCGGCACCGCGGGCTTCATCGCCGTGATCGTCAGCGCCGGCTTCTTCGTCGTCGGCACCTACCAGTCGCTCAACATCATCACGCCCATCGTCTATCCGGCCGCGCTGCGCAGTGCCGCGGTCGGCTGGAAGGGAGCGGTCTCGCGCTTCGGCAGCAGCGCCGCGCCGCTGATCGCGGCAGCGCTGCTGGCGCAACAGATGGGCGTGAAGCTCGCCATGTGTGCCGCCGCGGCACCGTTGCTAATCGTGGTCCTGCTGGCACCGGTGCTGGCCGTGCTGGAGCGGCGCATGCGCTCGCACGGCCTGGCATGACCGGCGCAAACCACCGGCCGGCGCCGCGCGAGCTGATCCCTCTCATGTGATAGCGATAGGAAAACAAGCGTATGTCCGATGAAGAAAAGCGCAGGCTGCGGTCGCAAGCCTGGTTCGAAGGCCGGGGCGCCAGGAACTTCGCGAACCGGGGCTGGGTTCGCAGCCGCGGCGTGCCGATGGATCACTTCGACGGGCGGCCCGTGATCGGCATCTGCAACACCTGGTCCGATCTCACGCCATGCAATTCGCACTTCCGCGAGCTGGCGCAGCATGTGCGCGAAGGCATCCTCGAAGCGGGCGGTGTGCCGATGGAGTTTCCGGTCATCTCGCCCGGCGAGATGCTGACGCGCCCCACGGCCATGCTGCTGCGCAACCTGTGCAGCATGGACGTGGAAGAGACGCTGCGCGCCAACCCCCTCGACGGCGTGGTGCTGCTGATGGGCTGCGACAAGACGACGCCCGCGCTGCTGATGGGCGCCGCCAGCGTCAACCTGCCGACCATCGGCGTGTCCGGCGGGCCCATGCTCAACGGCAGCTTCCGCGGCAAGTCCTTCGGCGTCAAGGATGCGTGGAACCTGGCGGCGGACCTGCGCGCCGGCCGCGCCGTCAACGAGGACTTCGAGGAGGCCGAGGGCTGCCTCACCCGATCGGTGGGCGTGTGCAACGTGATGGGAACGGCGTCGACGATGGCTTCGATGGTCGAGGCGCTCGGCGTGGGGCTGCCCGACAACGCATCGATTCCCGCCGTGGATGCCAGGCGCCGCGTGCTGGCGCGCATGGCGGGCCGCCGCATCGTCGACATGGTGCGCGAGGACCTCAGGCTCGACAAGGTGCTGACCCGCGAAGCGTTCGAGAACGCCATCGCGGTCAACGCGGCCATCGGTGGATCGACCAACGCGGTCATCCATCTCACGGCGGTGGCGCGGCGCATGGAAGTCCCGCTCGACATCGAGGACTGGCACCGGGTCGGGCGCGATGTGCCCACGCTGCTCAACCTCCAGCCCTCGGGCCGCTACCTGATGCAGGACTTCCATGAGGCCGGCGGGCTGCCCGTGATCCTGCGCGACATGTGCGAGTCGGGCCTGTTGCACGGCGATGCGCTGACCGTCACCGGAAGGACGCTGGCCGAGAACAACGCCGGCGCCGTCTGCTGGAACCCGGACGTGATCCACAGCGTGGCCAAGCCCTTCATGGCGACCTCTGGCGTCGCCATCCTGCGCGGCAACCTGTGCCCGAACGGTGCCGTCATCAAGCCTTCGGCCGCCGAGCCGCGCCTGCTCAAGCACAGGGGCCGCGCGGTGGTGTTCGAGAACCAGGACGATTTGAGCCGGCGTGTCGACGATCCCGATCTCGACATCGATGCGGACTCGGTCATGGTCCTGCGGAACTGCGGCCCCAAGGGCTTTCCGGGCATGCCGGAGCTGGGGATGCTGCCCATTCCCGCCAAGCTGCTGAAGCAGGGCGTGACGGACATGGTCCGCATCTCGGACGCCCGCATGAGCGGTACCTCGTTCGGTGCCGTGGTGCTGCACGCGTCGCCCGAGGCGGCCGTGGGCGGCGCCCTTGCCGTCGTGCGCGACGGCGACCTGATCGAGCTCGACGTCGAGGCCCGGCGGCTCGAGCTGCTCGTGTCCGAGCAGGAGTTGCAGCAGCGGCTGGCCGCGTGGACACCGCCTGCCGCCGTGGCCACCCGAGGCTACGTCAGGCTGTACGTCGACACCGTCAACCAGGCCCATGACGGCTGCGACCTGCAATTCCTGGTAGGCCGCAGCGGCAGCGACGTGCCGGCCGCCCAGCACTGAAACCCCACAGGAGACGGATCTTGAACATTGCATTGGTACGTGACGTCGCGGCGCTCGAAGACCGCTATGGCGTCGATGACGGATGGGTCTACATGACCGGCATCCAGGCGCTGGTGCGCCTGCCGCTGCAGCAGCGCGCGCGCGATGCCGCGGCCGGATGGAACACGGGGGGCTACATCTCGGGCTACCGCGGTTCGCCGCTGGGCCGCTACGACATGGAGCTGTGGGCCGCCGAGAAGCAACTGAAGGCCGCCAACGTGGTGTTCCGTTCGGGCCTCAACGAGGACCTGGCCGCCACCGCCATCTGGGGCTCGCAGTACGTGGGGACTTTTCCGGGCGCACGCGTGGATGGCGTGTTCGGCATCTGGTACGGCAAGGGCCCGGGCGTGGACCGTTCGGGCGACGTGCTTCGGCACGCCAACCAGGCCGGTACCTCGCCCAAGGGCGGCGTGCTGTGCCTGGCGGGCGATGACCACGGCGCGAAGAGTTCCTCGGTCGCCAACTTCTCCGACCCGATCCTCATGGCGGTCGGCATGCCGGTGCTCTATCCCTCCAACACGCAGGAGCTGCTGGACTACGGCCTGCACGGTATCGCCATGAGCCGCTTCTCGGGTTGCTGGGTGGGCATGAAGGTCGTGACCGACGTCGTCGAGGGCGGAGGCTCGGTCTACGTGGGGACGGATGCGCCCCTCATCACCGTGCCCGAGGCACCGAGCCGGCCGGTGGACCCGTTCGGCGCGGGATACAACATCCGCGGCTTCGACATGCCGCTGCCGCAGGAGGACCGGCTCTACAACCACAAGCATGCCGCGGTGCTCGCCTATGCCCGGGCGAACCGGCTCAATCGCATCGTCGCGGAACCCGCCGGAGCGGGTGTCGGCGTCATCGCGGCGGGCAAGGCCTGGCAGGACGTATTGCAGGCCCTGGGGCGCGAGAGTGAAGCAACCGTGGGTGGGTTCGCCGACTTGAAGCTGCTGAAGATCGGACTGGTCTGGCCGCTCGATCCGGAGATCGTGCGCGAGTTCGCGCAAGGGTTGCACACCATCGTCGTGGTCGAGGAGAAGCGGCCCATCCTCGAAGACCAGGTGCGCACCATCCTCTATGGCCGCGCGAATGCACCGCGCCTGGTGGGCAAGCTGTTCGAAGGCGGGCTCTTCGAGTCGGGTCCCGCCGACGTCGCCTTTCCGAATGCCAGCGAGATCTCGCCGATACGGGTGACGGAAGTGCTGGCGCGCGTGCTGGGCCGTGAGGTGCCCGTGCCCGCGCAGTGCGCGAGCGCATCCGCGAAGGTGCCGGGGCCGAACCGCGTGCCCGGCTTCTGCTCGGGCTGCCCGCACAACCGTTCGACCAAGGTGCCCGAAGGCAGCCGCGCGCTGGCCGGCATCGGCTGCCACAGCATGGCGCTGCTGGTGAACCCGCAGCAGACCACCACCTGGTCGCACATGGGTGCCGAAGGCGTGATGTGGCTCGGCCAGCAACCCTTCACCGCCGAGCGCCATGTGTTCGCCAACATCGGCGACGGCACGCTGGCGCACTCGGGCTACCTGGCGATTCGGCAGGCCGTCGCGGCGCAGGTGCCCATCACCTACAAGGTCCTGTACAACGGCTTCGTGTCCATGACCGGAGGGCAGGCGGTCGAGGGCAATCTCAGCCCGCCGCAGATCCTCGCGGGCTTCGCGGCGGAGGGCATTCTCAAGATGGCGGTCGTCACGGATGAGCCGCAGCGCTATGCCGCGGTGAAGTTGCCAGAGGGCGTGGCCGTGCATGACCGCACGGCCCTCGACGCCGTGCAGCGCGAGTTCCGCGAATACCCCGGTGTCTCGGTGATCCTGTACGACCAGGCGTGCGCGGCGGAAAGGCGCCGGCTGCGCAAGCGCGGCAAGCTGCCCGATCCCGATCGGCGCCTGTTCATCAACCCCGCCGTGTGCGAGGGCTGCGGCGATTGCGGCGTGGCTTCGAATTGCATGTCGATCGAGCCGCTCGAGACCGAGCTCGGCCGCAAGCGCCGCATCAACCAGGGAAGCTGCAACAAGGACTATTCGTGCGTGGAGGGCTTCTGTCCCAGCTTCGTCAGCGTCGAGGGCGGAAAGCCGCGCCGCGCCGCGGCGCGCGTCGAGGCACAGGCGGCATCGCCGCGCCCGTACACGCAGGCGCTGCCCGAGCCCGACATCGCGCCGCTGCAACGCGCCTGCAGCGTGTTGATCTCCGGCATCGGCGGCACGGGCGTCGTGACCATCGGCCAGACCCTGGCCGTGGCCGCCCATCTGGAGGGCCGCTACAGCTCCAACCTCGATGTCACCGGGTTCTCGCAGAAGTACGGCGCCGTGACCTCGCACGTGCGGTTCGCGCCCGACCCGGGGATGCTGCATGCCACGCGCATCGCCGAGGGCGAGGCCGATGCTTTGATCGGCTGTGACCTCGTCGTCGCGGCATCGGACGAGTCGCTGACGCGGCTGCCCGCCGGTCGCGGGCGTGCGGTGGTGAGCACAGGCCTCGTGCCGACCAGCGACTTCGCGCGCAATCCCGACTGGCAGCTCGATCCGAAGATGCTGATCGAGCGCATAGAGGTTGCGGCGGGCACGGCCGATCTCGTGCTGATCGATGGCGAGCGCATGGCCACCGCGCTGGTCGGCGATCCGATCGGCATCAACATGTTCATGCTGGGCCTGGCCTGGCAACGTGGTTTCATCCCCTTGGGAAGGGCCGCGATCGAGCGGGCCATCGAGCTCAACGGCGTGGCCGTGGCCATGAACAAGGAGGCGTTTCTCTGGGGGCGGCGCGTTGCCCATGACCAGCCGGCGGTCGAGCGCCACCTGAAGGCCGAGCAACCGGCGCAGGTCATCACCTTCATGCCGCGGCAAGCCCGCGGGCTCGACCAGACCGTCGCGCACCGCATCGAGCACCTGCGTGCCCACAGCGGCGAATTGCATGTGCAGCGCTACAAGGAGCTGGTGGAGAAGGCGCGTCAGCTGGAAGCCGGACTTCAGTCGGGCGACGCCCTGGCCAGGGCCGTGGCACACAACTACCACCGGCTGCTGGCGAGCAAGGACGAGTGGGAGGTTGCCCGGCTGTTCACGCATCCCGACTTTCGCTCGGCGCTGGCGCAGGAATTCGAAGGCCCCGTCAGGCTGCGCTTTCACCTCGGGGTCTGGCCGTTCGCGCGCAAGGATCCCCACAGCGGCAAGCCCGTGAAGGGCGAAGTCGGCCCATGGGTGCTTCTGGCGATGAAGTGCATGGCGCGGCTGCGCGGCCTGAGAGGGACCTGGCTCGACCCGTTCCGCAACGCGGCGGAGCGCACGTTGGACCGTCAGCTACTGGCGCAGTACGAGGACGACATGCGTGCGGCCCTGTCCGACTTGCGTGCCGAGACCCTGCCCATCGTGACCAAGCTGGCTTCGCTGCCTCAAAGCATCCGAGGTTACGGCCACGTGCGTGAGGCGCAGGCCAGGAAGGCGGCCTTGGTGCGGCAAGAGCTGCTGCGGGAACTAGAGCTGGCACGTGAGCCACTGGCGCGTGCTGCATGACGACCGAGCTCTAAACTGCGGCCCATGCAGGCCGACCACTCAGCAAACCTTCAAATCATCCTCACCGTGCTGTCGCCGCCGCCAGGCGTCGACTTCGCCGTGCAGCGCGGCCGCGATGAGCTGGTGAAGCCATTCCTCGCGACGGCAGACGCGGTGTCGTTCGCCATCACGCTGACACTTGGACCTTCGCTGCCCGATGGGTTCCCGAACTTCCGGGGCCCTTTCGCGCAAGGCACGCCCGCGGATCGATTCGTGTACGTGAACTCCGGTTTCTACGCAGGCCAGATGGGCACGCCGTGGGAACGAAGGGCGAAGATCAAGCTGGTCGACATTCCGATCGCGCTGGTGGAACGCGCAGTGGGAAACCCGAATGCCGCGATCGAGGCGCGCATCGCAGGAACGATGAAGGATGGGGGGCCGGTGTGTGCGAGTGTTCGGGCGCCGCAGATTTCTTGGCGGATGGTGATGCGGTCGAATTGAGCCGATGGGTTCAGGCCACAGCCAAGTCATCCAGACGACGACGCCAACTAGAGTGCACCTCAGGGATTTTGTTCACCGGTTCCATCCACCTCTTCCGCTGGGGTTGTCGATCATTGGTCGGGTCTTCGCGAACCTCATCTATGTGTGCTTCTTTGCAGTTTCCACTTCTCCTTGGCGTTCGCTGCACGATCCGAAACGAATGGGTGCCTTCGCGATATCGATGTTGTTCATGCTTGAGAAATCCCGTACAGATTTGGGGACTTGGCTCGGCTTCCTTCGACTGCACTTGAGTGCCAGGCCAGGTCTGGAAGGCAAGATGCTTCTTGATCTTGTGGTCCTGTCGGCGGTAGTCAACGCTGTCGCGCTGATGAAGCTAGGCATCATCCACTAGCAACGCAAGGCAGCTAGAACTCGTCATTCACATCAGAGCACCCATGCAAGTTCACCGCGTTGTTTTCTACCGTGCCAAGCGCATCACGGGTTCAACGGCCGTGTTCGTTTCGATTGGCTTCGAAAAGATCCCGGCATCCGGTCCGACAGTCACTCCATTTCCGGAACCAAGATGACACAACGAGTTCCGCGCCAGCTGAACGTGCAGCAGCAGAATACTCGCACTGAAGACGGACTGCGAACCGAGGCCCTCTACTGGCGTGCACACGAGCCGCCGCCTCAATTGGCCAAAGTCTGTGAATTTCACGGAATTCAGTGGAGCCGCTCCATCATTTTGAGCCTTGATGTTGACTACCCGGGCATGCCGACATACTTCGGTTTGCTTCTCTCCCAGGATGAGCGATTTATCGAGTTTGCCGTCGACTTGGATGCCGACCCGACTCAACCTGATAGATGGCACGACGTGTCGAATCAACAGAACCTTGACAAACACAACCGCGGCACGGGCGTCGGATACGGCGCTCTGGCCCTCAAGATTCTCCGTGAGTTCAATACGAAGTAGCGTTCCTGAAGGAGGTTTTCTACGCGGGCACTACTCAGTCGCTGCCAACGACGCAATCCGCCGCCGTCAGCGGCCTATTTGCTGGACTCCAGCAGCTTCAATGTCTCAGGCGGAAGTACGCCGTCGGGAAGAAGCTTGCTTTTAAGTGCTGACGGGCGAAAACCGGTATTGTCGTAGCTTCCCACCAAGAGCCATGTTTGCCGCAGCTTCACGTGGAAGTTGCCAATGCCGCTACAACTGATACCACTTGGTTCGCCGACGCCAATCGTCGTGACAATCGTCGGTTGATTCCCTCCGCGCCATGAACGCAGCACCTCAAACTCGACTTTCTGCTCAGAGAGCATCTGCGGGCGAGGTGGCAGATTCTGAACTGCAACAACTCTGGCAAGGATGACCACTTGCAAAGAATCTCGTTGCTTCATGAACGCTTCCAGGTCATACGCGGACGGCGCGAGGCTGCATGCCGCTGCACAAACAGGTAGTGCGGCGAACAATGCGCCGCCAGCGGAGCTGAGCCGGTTACTGAATCCCATAGTTCCTTCCGTCGACTGTCTTGCGTTGAAAAAAGAGGGCCGTATCTCGGCGTCTATTGGAGACCTGCAGGTTCAAGCGGAATAATAGAATCCAATTCATCTGATCAGAAATGGAATTTTCGGCATCCATCGATCACGGACCCCAATGGATGACACACGATGGATCTGCAGCGGCGCCACGCATGCTTGATTCGATCGGGTGCCGTGAGCGTCGACCCTGAGCGTCAGCCCACGCAGGCCGATCGCGCTGATGGAAAGCGCAGTGGGCATCCGAACGCCGCGAACGAGGCTCGCATCGAAGGAGCGATGAAAGATAGGGGCCGGTGTGCGCCACTGTTCGGCCGCCGGCACATGAAGCGACCCGCGAATCAGGGCCGTTGAACTGTCTTTCTCTTCAGGAATTGCTCCAGCCGCTCGTGCACTTCGCCCGTCGCCTGAACATGGGCGGCGACCAGCGCCTCGGTGTACAGGCCATCGGAATGCGACATGCCGGCGATGCGCGGCAGAGCCATGACGATGGCTCTGTTGGTGGCATGCGCGTTGCGCGAGATCTTTCGTGCCAGCTCTCGGGCACGTACGAGCGCCGTGCCTTCCTTCGCAACCTCGTGAACCAGGCCGATGCGAAGCGCCTGCTGCGCATCGATGACTCGGCCGGTCAGCATCATTTCGGTCATCCGGTCCGTGCCGACGATGCGTGCGACACGCACGGTCGCGCCGCCACCCGTGAAGATGCCTCGCTCGCCTTCGGGAAGCGCGAAGAACGCGGTTTCGTCGGCAATGCGCACATGCGCCGATGCCGCAAGCTCGAGACCGCCGCCGAGCACCGCGCCCTGCAACGCGGCGACGACCGGCACGCCCCCTTGCTGCAGCGCGTCGAACGCCGAGTGCCAGAGCCGGCACAAGCGGAAGAAATCGTCCGGACCGCGTTGGAGCGCCACGTGCTCCGCCAGGTCCAGTCCGGCACAGAAGTGAGGTCCTTCGGCGCTGAGCAGGAACACTGCCGTTCCTTCGGGCGGCGTCAATGCGAGTTGCAGCAGCGCTTGCACGGTCGCGCTGTCCAGCGCGTTGCGTTGCCGCGGCCGGTCGAGCACCACCGTCGTCACGGCGTCGTCGTGGTGCCAGCGCAGGGGGCCGGCCTGATCGTTGGCTGAAGAGGACATGGCGCTTGCTCCCGTGTCAGCGCATCGCCGCTTCAAGAGCCTGCCGCAGGTCGGCCATCAGGTCGGCTTCGTCCTCCAGGCCCACGGAAAGACGCACGAGCCCGTCGCCGATGAGATGCCGCCGACGCTCTTCCTCGGTGTAGGGCGAATGGGTCATGCTGGCGGGATGCTGGGCCAGGCTCTCCGCGTCGCCGAGGCTCACCGCTCGCGTCACGAGCTGGAGCGCGTCGATGAAGCGCTTTCCGGCCTCCACGCCGCCGTGCAGGTCGAACGCGATCATGCCGCCCGGTTGTGTCATCTGGCGTCGGGCCAGTGCATGCTGGGGATGGGACGCAAGACCGGGGTAGTGGGCGACCGCCACCTGCGGACATGCCTCGAGAAACTCGGCGATCCGCTGCGCGCTGCGGCAGTGGCGATCCATGCGCACGGGCAAGGTCTTCAGGCCGCGCAACACCAGGAACGCGTCCATTGGCGACATGCAGGCACCCGTGAGTTCCTTGATGCCGACGAAGCGCATCCGCGCCATCAGTTCGCTGCCGCCGACGAGCGCCCCGGCGATCACATCGCCGTGCCCGTTGATGTACTTGGTGAGCGAATGCACGACGACGTCGGCGCCGAGGGCCAGCGGCCGTTGCAGGTAAGGCGTGCAGTAGGTGCTGTCGACCGCGACTAGCGCGCTGCTGTGGGCATGCACGACGGCGCTGACGGCTTCGATGTCCACCAGCCGCATGTTCGGATTGGCGGGCGTCTCGAACAGCACGAGCCTGGTCCGTGCATTCAGATGCTCGCGCAGTTCGTCGGGCCGGGTGAAGTCCACCGCGCGGGTCACGATGCCGAACTCGGGCAGCAGGTGGTTGGCCAAGGCATGCGTGCAGCCGTAGAGCGTGAGGTCGACCAGCAGTTCGTCGCCCGGCCGCAGCAAGGTCCAGATCAAGGTGCAGATGGCGCCCATTCCGGAACCGAAGGCGAGGGCCGCTTCGCCGCCTTCGAGCGCGGCGAGCCGCTCCTCGAGCACCTGGACGGTCGGATTGGTGACGCGCGAATAGATCATCCCGGCCTCCTCGCCGGCGAAGCGGGCCGATCCCTGGGCGGCGTTCTCGAACGCATAGGTGGACGACCAGTAGATCGGCGGATTGAGCGCGCCCTGATGGGTCATCGGGGCGTATCCGGCGTGGATAGCTTGCGTGGAGAAGGAGCGGGAGGCGGTGTCCATGGGCGAGAACTCGTTGAAGAGGGATGAATTCGATGCCTGGAAGTCTGGCTTCTTCGTCGGGTAATGTGCTTCTAAAAATTACCCAAATCCTCTGCTTCTGGGTAAGAATCTTTCGATTCTTTATCGACCCCCGTGTGAAATGGACAAACGCGACACCCTGATCCTGCGTGCCTTGCAGGACGATGGCCGGATCACCAATGCGGCGCTTGCCAAGCAGCTGCACATCGCGGAGGCGCCGACCTGGCGACGCGTCAAGGCGTTGGAGGAAACGGGTTGCATCAGCGGCTACAGCGCCGTGCTGAATCAGCAGGCCCTGGGCTACGCGGTCACCGCATTCGTGCAGATCCGCTTTTCGAGCCATGACCCGAAGCTTCAGCTCGCGTTCGAGGAGCAGGTGCTGTTGATGCCGGAGGTCGTCTGGTGCCACAACGTGTCGGGCAGCACCGATTTCCTGCTCTGCGTGGTCGCCCGCAGCCTTCAGGACTATGGCGAGTTCGTGAGCACCCGGTTGCGCTTGCTTCCGGGCGTCACTTCCATCGAATCGTCGTTCTCTCTCAAGGCCGTGAAGGCCGGATACAAGCTGCCCGTCGAGTGAGTGTCCGGGGGAGGCCGGGAGGGTATCGCGCGTGAGGGCCGCTCAGTGAGACCGCGTCCCCGACATCAAATTCACCAACCGCGCCGTAGAACTCACCCCCAGCTTGCTCCGCGCACTGCGCAACTGGTGATCCACGGTCGAGAACGACCGATTGAGCCTTCGCGCAATCTCCTTGTAGCTCAGCCCATCGACCGCTAGCCGAGCCACCGTGCGTTCAGCCGGCGTCAGGCTCTCAAGCAGATCGATCGCATCCCCGCCATGCACCGGCCGGCCCACGTCCCGCTGCGCACCGCTGGCCATGCGCTGCGCCGCGCTCATCACCGGCCCCAGCACCACCGCCGCGATCTCCTCGAAGCGCGCCCAGCGTTCGTCGCGCGCCGGTTCGCAGGCATCCATCCAGTCGACGCACATCAGCCCCAGCGGCCGCGTGCGGTCCATGATCGGCGCGGCCATCTTCACGCGCGTGCCCATGCGCAGCAGTTCGGCGCGCGTGCTCTGGCCGAGCCGGCGCTCCTGTTCGACGTCGCGCAGCACCACGACGCCGTGCGCATGCCAGACGGTCTGCACGCCGCAGTCGGCGGCGTCGATGGCGAGGCCGATCACCGAGGGCACGTCGCGGTCGCGGCGCAGGGCTTCGGCCTGGGGGCGGTAGCAGGCTTCTTCGGGGCGGCCGAAGCCACAGTCGACGCGGTCGGCGTCGAAGGCCTCGCGCAGCCAGCCGGCGGCGAAGCGCCAGCAGTCGTCGGGTTCGTCGAGATGCAGCAGCAGGTGCGCGGCCAGGTCGCGCGCGGGCCGCCAGCGCAGGGCGCCGTGGCCATCCAGCAGGCTTCGGCGCAACTGGCGTTGCGCGGCCATCAGCTCTTCGTCGTTCATGCGCCCATCTCCGACTGCACATCCAGGTCGGCCGGATGATAGCCAGTCCGGGCAGGGCGTCGGCATGGGGTTTGCCTACTTGGCGGCCGGCCGGGCGGCCGCGATCTCCGCGCTGAGGTCGTGCGTGCGCTTGATGACGTACTGGTGCAGCAGCTGCATGTCCTCGGGCTTGAGCACGCCCGCGAAGCCCGGCATGCCGCGGTTGATGCGTGCGCCGCTCACGGTGGCCGCGAACAGCTCGTGCTGCTCGGGCTTCATGTAGCGCAGGTCGGGCACGACGCCGCCGCTGACGGCATTGAGGCCGTGGCAGGAGCCGCACAGGCCGTTGAACATGACGCGCGCCTGCTTGATCTGCTCGGCTGAGGCGGTGAGCGGCGGCACGTCGGCGGCGCGCGGCAGCGCGGGCGCGAGTTTGGCGGGCGGCAGCTTCTGGCTGGCGCCGAGCTTGAAGGTGACGACGCGTGCCTCGGGCCGCACGCGGGCGCTCAGCGAGATCGGGCCGGTGATGTGCGGGAAGGCGCCGCCCCAGCCGACCATGAAGCTCACGTACTGCTCGCCGTCGACCTCGTAGCTGATCGGGCCGGCCATGGCGCCGCTGTTGACGGGGCTCTGCCAGAGCTGCTTGCCGTTGTCGGCCGCGTAGGCCACGGCGCGGCCGTCGGCCGTGCCCTGGAACACGAGGTTGCCCGCGGTGCTCAGGGTGCCGCCGTTCCAGGCGCTGGCGTAGTCGTGCGACCACGCGGCCTTCTGGCGCACCGGGTCCCAGGCCAGCAGGCGGCCCTTCCAGGCGCCGCGGATCTGGGCCTCGATCTTGGGGTCCTCGGGCAGCTCGGGCACCTCCAGGCCGAGGTTGACCACCGACTTGGTCGGCAGGAACAGCGGTTCCTTCTGCGCCTCGAGCTCGGCCATGGTCTCCTGCGCGGGCAGGTAGACCAGCCCGGTCTTCGGGTTGAAGGACATCGGGTGCCAGTTGTGGCCGCCGAGGAAGGCCGGGATCACCAGCTTCTTCTGCTCGCCGGGCCCGTAGTTGCCGGCGCCGGTCTCCACGGGTCGGCCGGTCTTCAGGTCGATGTGCGAGGCCCAGTTGACCGGCACGTAGTTCTTGGCGGAGATCAGCTTGCCGTCGGTGCGGTCGAGCACGTAGAAGAAGCCGTTCTTCGGCGCCTGCATCAGCACCTTGCGCAGCTTGCCGTCGATGCGCAGGTCGGCCAGCACGATGTGCTGGGTGGCGGTGTAGTCCCAGCGATCGGCGGGCGTGGTCTGGTAGTGCCAGACGTAGTCGCCGGTGTCGGGGTCGAGCGCGACGATCGAGGACAGGAACAGGTTGTCGCCCTTGCCCTCGCTGCGGAACTGGTAGTTCCACGGCGAGCCGTTGCCGGTGCCGATGTACAGCAGGTTGAGCTCGGGGTCGTAGGCCATCGAGTCCCAGGCCGTGCCGCCGCCGCCCCACTTGACCCAGCCGTTGCCCGACCAGGTCTTCATCGCCATGGCCATGGCCTTGTTCTCGGGCGGCTGGGCCGGGTCGCCGGGCACGGTGAAGAAGCGCCAGGCCTGCTGGCCGGTGTCGGCGTCGTAGGCCGTGACGTAGCCGCGCACGCCGAACTCGGCGCCGCCGTTGCCGATCAGCACCTTGCCCTTCACGATGCGCGGCGCGCCGGTGATGGTGTAGCTCTTGGTCTTGTCGAGCACGGTGTCGACCGACCAGACCTGCTCGCCGGTGCGCGCGTCGAGCGCGATCAGCCGGCCGTCGAAGGCGCCGACGTAGACCCGGCCCTTCCACACGGCCACGCCGCGGTTGACCACGTCGCAGCAGCCCTGGCTCAGCGACTCGGCGTTGACCTTGGGGTCGTGGCGCCACAAGAGCTTGCCGGTGCGCGCGTCGAGCGCGTAGACGATGCTCTCGGCGCCGGTGGTGTACATCACGCCGTCGACCACGATCGGCGTGGCCTCCACGCCGCGGTCGACGTCGAGCTTGTAGGTCCAGGCCATGCCGAGCTTGCCGACGTTGCGGTCGTTGATCTTCGCGAGCGGGCTGAAGCGCTGCTCGTCGTAGGTGCGGCCGTGGCTCATCCAGTTGCCC